>NZ_FOTH01000004.1:0-37862 GCF_900114515.1 Pseudomonas sp. NFACC46-3 | reverse complement strand
TTGAGTGAAAGCTTCACCTACCAGGCCACGGACTCGTTGGGCAACACGGTCACCAGCACCATCGTCATCGACATTGTCGACGACGTGCCCAAGGCTCACTGCGATTTCGCCTCGGTGGTGGAGGGCGGCACGGTCAATGGCAACGTGCTGGACAACGACGTACTCGGTGCCGACGGCGGTGCAGTCATCGGTGTGCGCGCCGGCAACGACACTTCGAACCCCGCCATCGGCGGCCTCAACAGCCAGATCAATGGCACCTACGGCTACCTGACCCTGGACACCAACGGCAACGCCGTCTACCACAGCAATCCCGATGCTGTCGGCGCACCAGGCGCGACCGATGTCTTCACCTATACCGTGCGTGATGCCGATGGTGATGAAAGCACGACGACCATCACTGTCGACGTGCACAACAGCTGCCTCGTCGCAGCAATCGACCATGACGTGACCGTCTACGAAAAAGCCTTGGACCTGACCCAGGACGGCCAGGACCTGGCCCCCGGCACCGTCACCGGCAGTGACCCGAGCGCTACCGGTGAAACCGCCAGCGGGAGCTTGGTCGGCTCGGTCAGCGGTGCCACGGGCGCCGTCACCTTCACCCTGGTGGGCAATGCCACCGGTGCCTACGGTCAGTTGCTGCTCCATCCTGATGGGTCGTACACCTACACCTTGACCTCGCCGGCCACGACCACACCCCATGCCAACGATGGCCCGAACGTGTTGAGCGAAAGCTTCACCTATCAGGCCACGGACTCCCTGGGCAACAGCACTACCGGCAGCCTGGTGGTCAGCATTGTCGATGACATACCAAAGGCTGTCGCGTCCGAGCGTTCGGTCACGGCGGTGGAGGTCGATTCGAACCTGCTGATCGTGCTGGATGTGTCCGGCAGCATGAAAGACGATTCCGGCGTGCCGGGGCTCTCGCGTATGGATCTGGCCAAACAGGCGATCAGCGCCTTGCTCGACAAATACGACGACATGGGCGACGTCAAAGTCCAGCTGGTGACCTTCAGCGGCAGTGCCACCGACCAGAGTGCCGTGTGGGTGGACGTGGCAACTGCCAAGACACTGATCGCCGCGCTGAACGCGCACGGTGACACCAATTACGATGCGGCCGTGGCGATGGCCAAGACGGCGTTCGCCACCCCCGGACAACTGACCGGCGCCCAGAACATTGGTTATTTTTTCTCCGATGGCAAGCCGACCTTGGGCGAAATCGGCTCGGCGGACGAGGTCGCATGGAAAGCCTTTCTCGATGCCAACGGCATCAAGAATTACGCCGTCGGCCTGGGCAGCGGCGCCAGAAACATCAACCTCGACCCGCTGGCCTATGACGGCAGCACGCACACCAACACCAACGCGGTGGTGGTCACCGACCTGAACCAGCTCAACTCGGTGCTTTCCGGTACCGTGCAAGGCGCGCCGGTCACCGGCAACCTGCTGGGCGAGGGAGGCTCGTTCGGCGCCGATGGCGGGTTTATCAAGAGCCTGGTGGTCGATGGCACCACGTACAGCTATGACCCGGCGGCCAACGGTGGCCATGGCGCGCTGACCGCCAGCGGCGGGCTCAACCATGGCTCCTTCAATACCGCCACCAACACATTGAGCATTGCCACCGACCACGACGGCACCCTGGTGGTCAACCTGGATACCGGTGCGTTCACCTACACCTCCCAGACGACCACCAGCACCTTGATCAGCGAGCACATCGGCTACACCGTCAGCGACCATGACGGTGACCTGGCGAGCTCCAACCTGGTGATCAACGTCGTGCCCAACAGTCCACCGATCGCTGGCGACGACAACATCATCACCAACGTGCTGTCGGGCAACATCGTGATTCCGGGTGAATTGCTGTTGGGTAACGACAGCGACGCCAACGGCGATCCGCTCAGCGCGTCACCCACCAGTTTCAATACCGGTTGGGTCGCCAAAGGCGCGGATTTCACCGGCAGCACCGGCACGGCCAGCTTCACCGGCAACAACGTGCAATCGATCAATCTCAGCCGCAGCGCTTTCGTCGCCAATACCGCGAGCATGACGGCGATGTTGGTGGTCAGCGGTGCACTGGGGATGGTGTCCAATAACAACACCAACGATGAAGACCGGCTCAACATCAGCCTCAAACAGGGGGAAACCCTCACCCTGGACCACAACCTGTCGGCCGGTCGCATTGCGATGGAGTATTCGCTCAACGGCGGGCCATTCATTGCGATCAACGATGGGGCTTCTTTCACCGCGGCAGCGGATGGCAATTACCAGATCCACGTCACCAATATCGCCAATCCCGGCGGCGGTAATTCCAACGCTGCGGAGAACTATCAACTGACCCTCACCGTTGACTATTCCGGGGCGCAAGACAAAACACCGGACTACCACGGCAGCTACACCGCCAGCGACAACCATGGCGGCAGTGACAGCGCAGCGGTAGGCATCAGCTACCAGGCGGGCCATACCCTGACGGGCACCAGTGGTGACGATGTGCTGTTGGCTGGCAACGGCGACAACATCCTCAACGCCGGCGACGGCAACGACGTACTCAGCGCCGGTTCGGGCAACAACACCCTGAACGGTGGGGCCGGCAATGACTTGCTCTACAGCGGCACGGGTAACGACCTGCTCGATGGCGGTACGGGCAACGACACCGTCAGCTACGCCCATGCCACGTCGGCAGTCACGGTGAACCTGGGCCTGCTGGCGGCGCAGAACACCCTGGGCGCGGGCACCGATACATTGATCGGCATCGAAAACCTGGTGGGCTCGAACTTCAACGACACCCTCACCGGCGACGGCGCCAGCAACCGCCTCGACGGTGGTCTGGGCCATGACGTGCTCAATGGCGGTGGCGGCGATGACCTGCTGATTGGCGGCCTGGGCAACAACACCCTCACCGGCGGCAGCGGCGCCGACACCTTCCAATGGCAGGCGGGCAACAGCGGCCACGACGTGATCACCGACTTCGCGCCCGGTGTCGACAAACTCGACCTGTCCCAGTTGTTGCAGGGGGAGAATGGCAGCGCGGCGTCACTGGACGATTACCTGCATTTCAGCGTGAGCGGCAGCGGGGCGTCGGTCATTACCAGCATCGACGTCAGCGCCATCGCCGGCGCCACGCCGAACCAGACCATCGACCTGGCCGGCGTCAACCTCGCCAGTCATTACGGCGTCACACCCGGCGCAGACGGAATGATCGCAGGTGCAGATACGGCGACCATCATCAACGGGATGTTGAATGACCACTCGTTGAAGGTGGACACGGTGTGAGATGAGCTGAAATAACAAAACCCGCGATTTCCGGTCTGGAAATGGCGGGTTTTGTTTTTCTGAACCTTGTGGGTGGATCCACAGATTGCTGGACGCATGCATGCCTTTGTGGCGAGGGAGCTTGCTCCCGCTCGGCTGCGCAGCAGTCGCAAAAAAGGCATGGTGCGATGAGCCAGGAAAATTGAGTTAGTTCATTTGGGGTGGCTTTGCCACCCAGCGGGAGCAAGCTCCCTCGCCACAGGAGATCCAGGCTCGTGCCACATTCAAGGCTTGCGCAGCGTCTTTTGCCTGAGGATATAAACCGTTACCAGCACCGCACTGGTGAGCATGAACCCCCGGGCCCACGGCAGGGGCACCAGGTAGCAGGAAAAGAGGATGCTCGCCCACATCAGTCCGATGGCATAGACCTTACCCTTGAGCGGGATGCCCTTGCCACTGAGGTAGTCACGAATCCACGGGCCGAGGCGGGGATGTTCTACCAGCCATTGGTAGAAGCGCGGCGAACTGCGGGCGAAACAGGCCGCCGCCAAGAGCAGGAAAGGGGTGGTGGGCAGTACGGGGACGAAGATGCCGATGACCCCCAGCGCTACGCTCAGCCAGCCGATGGCCAACAGAACGTAACGCAGGATCAGCGGGCGATTGCCAATGGGCGAGGGCACCCGGTCACTCAGTGGTGGCGAGGCTTGAGGATCGCCGGTTTCTCGTCCGGTGCGTTGCACAGCAGGTACAGGGCCGTGAGGGCTTCGGGGATCTGGACGATCATGTCGTCCATCAGGTTGGCGTCGGCGGCGATGTCGGAAAACTCCGGTTGCTCGTCGAACAGACCGGAACCGACCATGATCGGCAGCAGCATTTCGCTGACTTCCTCTTCGGCGGTTTCGAACCAGGCGGCTTCGCGCAGGAACACGCCTTCCATGAAGCCGATGCACCAGCCACGCAGTTCCGAATCGTCCGGGTCATCGCCCAAGTCCAGGTCGCACGGCAGTTCGAACTCTTCGTCGGAAGCCAGTTGGCGGGCGATGTGGGCCTTGAGGCCGACCAGCGTGGCTTCGATTTCGGCACGCTGGGCTTCGTCGCTGTAATGCGGCTCTTCGGCGAACAGGGCGTCGATCCACTCACGGTCCGGCACCGTTTCTGCGCAGATGGACAGGGCGGTCAGATAGCCGTGAGCGGCCACGTAGTCCAGCGCCTCTTCGTGCAGCTCATCGGCGTCGAGGAAGACTTGCAGGCGGGTCAGTTGCTCAGCGAAGGACATTACGGGCTACCTTGGGGAATAAACAATGCGGGAATTCTAGGCCTTCTTGAGCGCCCAGGCCAGCCGCGTGGCGTATTTGCCTTGCCGGTAAGGGCTGGGTTGCCCGCATGCCCTGGCATTTATCCCTCGCCACAGGTTCGGTGCATGACTGGCAACAGTGCAAGGGCTTCATCGAACACCTCTTGTCAGCAGCGCCCTTCGCAACGAAGGCCTCGGGTATACTGCCGCGTTTTGTGATGCCCTGCGGCGTCCCGCCGGTTCGAAACGCGCACTTACGATTTGCCGGTGCAGCTTTTGTGATTCTGAACCAGCCTTGCAGGGATGTTTCGGTGATTTTTGGAGTTTCTATGCTCGAACAGGCTCAACGCGTCCTCAAGGACATCTTCGGCTACGACAGTTTTCGTGGCCGCCAGGGTGCCATTATTGAGCGCGTGGCCAGCGGTGGCGATGCCCTGGTGCTCATGCCCACCGGCGGCGGCAAATCCTTGTGCTTCCAGGTCCCGGCGTTGTTGCGCAACGGCCTGGCCGTGGTGGTCTCGCCACTGATCGCATTGATGGACGACCAGGTTGCGACCCTCGAGGAACTGGGGGTTGCCGCTGCTTCGCTGAACTCCACCCTCAGCGCCGAGCAACAGCGGGACCTGGCGACACGCATCAGGCGCGGCGAAGTGAAGATGTTGTACCTGGCCCCGGAACGCCTGGTGCAGCCACGTATGCTGGCGTTCCTGCAGAGCCTGGAAATCGCCCTGTTCGCCATCGACGAAGCCCACTGCGTGTCCCAATGGGGCCATGATTTCCGGCGTGAATACCTGCAACTGGGACAACTGGCGGAACTGTTCCCCGACGTGCCGCGCATCGCCCTGACCGCCACCGCCGACAAACGCACCCGCGAGGAAATCGTCGAGCGCCTGCATTTGCAGGATGCCGAGCGCTTCCTGTCCAGCTTCGACCGTCCGAATATTTTCTACCGCATCGTCCCCAAGGAGCAGCCGCGCAAGCAGTTGCTGGCGTTTCTCGCCGAACGTCGCAGTGATGCCGGCATCGTCTACTGCCTGTCGCGCAAGAAGGTCGATGAAGTGGCGGCGTTTCTGTGTGAGCAGGGGTTCCCGGCGTTGCCGTATCACGCCGGCCTGCCCAACGACCTGCGGGCCTATCACCAGAAGCGCTTCCTCAACGAGGAAGGCCTGATCATGGTGGCCACCATTGCGTTCGGCATGGGCATCGACAAGCCCAACGTGCGTTTTGTCGCGCACCTGGACCTGCCCAAGTCCCTCGAGGCGTATTACCAGGAAACCGGGCGTGCCGGTCGTGATGGCTTGCCGGCCGACGCCTGGATGGCCTACGGCCTGCAAGACGTGGTGATGCTCAAGCAGATGTTGCAGAGCTCCGAAGGTGATGAGCGCCACAAGCGCCTGGAGCAGCACAAGCTCGACGCGATGCTCTCGCTGTGCGAAGAAATCCGCTGCCGGCGCCAGACCCTGCTGGCCTATTTCGACGAAGACATGCCCCAGCCTTGCGGGCATTGCGACAACTGCGTCGATGGCGTGGAAACCTGGGACGCCACCGAACCGGCCCGCCAGGCCTTGTCGGCGATTTTCCGCACCGGCCAGCGCTACGGTGTTGGGCATCTGGTGGACGTGTTACTGGGCAAGGACAACGAAAAGGTCCGCAGCTTTGGCCACCAGCACCTGTCGGTGTTCGGTGTGGGCAAGGCGCGCACCGAGAGTGAGTGGCGTTCATTATTCCGACAACTGGTGGCCCGCGGTCTGGCCGACATCGACCTGGAAGGCTACGGCGGCCTGCGCCTGAGTGCGACTTGCCGGCCATTGCTCAAAGGTGAAGTCACCCTCGAACTGCGCCGCGACCTCAAACCGGCAACGGCGGTCAAGAGCAGCAAGAGCCAGGCCAGCCAACTGGTGCGTGGCGAAGAGCGCGATCAATGGGAAGCCTTGCGGGCCTTGCGGCGCAAGCTGGCCGAGGAGCACGGTGTCCCGCCGTACGTCATCTTCCCCGACTCGACGCTGCTGGAAATGCTCCGCAGCCAGCCCACCTCCCTGGCGGAAATGGCCCGGGTCAGTGGCGTGGGCGCGCGCAAGCTGGAGCGGTATGGCGAGGCCTTCCTCCAGGTCCTGGGCGGCGAGGCCGAAGCACCGAAAGCGGTGGCCGATGTACGCCACGAACTCATCACACTGGCCCGGGCCGGCATGACGCCGTTGCAGATCGCCGGGCAACTGCAGTGCTCGGAAAAGAACGTCTACACGATGCTGGCCGAGGCCATTGGCAAACAGCAGTTATCCCTGGAACAGGCACTGGATCTGCCCGAGGAACTGATGGGTGAAGTGCAGGATGCCTTCCTGGACGGCGAAGGCGAGTTACCACCAGTGTCTGAAGTTGCCGCACTGTTTGTCGGACGGGTTCCCGAAGGTGTGTTGTATTGCGTCAGGGCTGCATTGCAGTCGGAATTTGAAGTCTGATCAGTAAGTTGCGTTCCTTTAACGATTCAGTACAAGGCGAGCCTTGCTTGAATCCAAAGCTCATGCTTAGCTGACTAATAATTAGTTTTTCTCTATTTCAGATCTGATGAGTTTTTTTATGCCGTTAACCGATCAACACCGTTTTGGCATGCAGTTGGCGCAAATGTCTCGGGGCTGGCGTGCCGAACTGGATCGTCGCCTGGCCGGGTTGGGCCTGTCCCAGGCGCGTTGGCTGGTGCTGTTGCACCTGGCCCGTTTCGAACAGGCGCCGACCCAGCGTGAACTGGCCCAGAGCGTCGCCGTCGAAGGACCGACCCTGGCCCGGTTGCTCGACAGCCTGGAAACCCAGGGGCTGGTACAGCGCCAGGCCGTGGCCGAGGACCGCCGGGCCAAGAAAATCGTGCTCTGCGCACCGGCCCTACCGTTGATCGAACAAATCGAAACCATTGCCACGCAATTGCGGCGTGAGCTGTTCGAAGGGGTCGATGAAGCGGACATGCGCGTGTGCATGCGGGTCCACGGTACGATCCTGGCCAACCTGGAAAAATCCTGAGGCATATCCCTGGCGCCAGACTTTTGAGATTCGGCGATTAGCGAACTATAACCAGTACTAAGTGATCGTATTGGATGCGTTTACGCTCAGTCTGGTAGTCGAAAGGGATACCCATGCTTGAAAGTTTGCAGTCCACGTTGCGCAGTTGGGTCAACGTGTCGGTCGTCGTGGGTGCCCTGGGGTATTCGGCCTTGGCGTCGGCGCTGGGACTGGGGGACATAACGCTCCATTCCGCCCTGAACCAGCCGTTGCGCGCCGATATCGCCCTGGTCGATGTGGCCGGCATCGGCGAGGGCGATCTGTCGGCCAGCCTGGCGAGCCCGGACGATTTCAGTCGTGCGGGTGTGGAGCGGGCGTTTTTTCTCAACAACCTGCGCTTCACGCCGGTCTTGCGCGGGGAGCGCAGCTTCATTCGGGTGACCTCCAGCAAACCGGTGGAGGAACCCTTTCTCAACTTCCTGGTGCAGCTCAATCAGCCCAACGGGCGCCTGCTGCGCGAATACACCGTGCTGATCGACCCGCCGGGCACACCGGGTATCGTGCCTGTCCGTGACGAACCTTCCGAGGCCCCGCCGTCCATCAAGCCGCCCCCGGCGGTACAGGGCAAGCGCTACACCGTGGTGCCGGGGGACAACCCCTGGCTCATCGCCAAACGCCTGCATGACGCCGGCAGCAACGCGTCGATCAATGAGTTGATGCAAGCAATCCAGGCCTTGAACCCCGGCAGCGACCGGCTTTCCATCGGCCAGCGCTTGTTGTTGCCCGACTCGGCCGTGCTGCCGACGTCGGCTGCAACCCCGGCCGGCCAGGCCCCCGCCGCGTCCGATGAGCAATTGGCCGCCAGCGTGCTGCTAAACCAGCAGCAACAGAAGACTATCGAGCAACTGCAGGCCCGGCTCCAGGCCCAGGACGAGGAAGTCGCTGGCCAGCGCAAGCAGATCAGCGAATTGCAGGCCCGGCTGGCCGAGGTAGCGCCAGCCCCTGTCGCATCGACGCAACCGCAACCGGCGCTTCCTGCATCGGAACCGGCGTCGAACGCGCAACCCGCTACAGAACCGGTAGCAGAGCCAGAGGGCATCAATTGGACATGGGTGGCGGGGCTGGTGGGCCTGTTGGGGTTGCTGGCGCTGTTACTGTTCGTTCGGCGTCGGCAGCAGCAGGCCGAGTTGGAACCGATGACCGGGCGTCCCGAGCCGATGCTGGAGGAGGGCGACGAAACCTTTGCATCAATCCCCGACACGGAGCCGTCCGAGACCGCGGCATCGTTCAATAACGGTGACACGCCCCTGGGTGATGTGCTGGAGGGCGTCGGGATCTACCTGACCTACGGTCGATTCACCGAGGCCGCAGGGCTGTTGCGCGCCGCGTTGCTGGCGGAGCCGGAGCGCACCGACCTGGGCCTCAAGTTGCTGGAAGTACTGGGCAAGCAGGGCGATGTCATCGGTTTCCAGGCCCAGGAGCATCATCTACAGGCACAGGGTATCGATGCCGGGACGTTGGAGGAGGTCCGCGGGCGCTACCCCAAGGTTTCCATGATCGCCGCGCCGACAGTGGCGTCGGTACCACCTCAGGTCCCGGTTCTTTCATCTACTCCGGCACCGACACCTGCTCCTGAACGTGAGCCGGTGCCCGGTGACGAGTTCGAGTTGGACCTGGATGCGCTGTCCATGGAAACCAGCTGGGACCTCGCCGATGCCCAGGACAACACTGCCGATAAAGAGGCTGTTTCACCTTATGCCGCCGAGAGCTTTTCGCTTTCAGGTTTTGACGAGCCGGACCTGCAATGGGAAGCGCCACTGGAAACCGAGTCGTTGGACGATGCCTTCCTCGATAGCTTTGCCGACGAAGAACAGTCGCTGGAACTTGAGCCACTGGCCCTTGAACCTGTTTCCCTGGACACCCTGCCCCTCGAGCCTCAGGCCCCGGAACACTCGGTCAAGCTGGAACAGGCACAGAATTGCATCGACGACGGAGACCTGAAAACCGCCGTTTCCCTGCTTGAAGAACTGCTCGAGGAGGGTGACGAACCCCTCAAGCAGACCGCCCGGGTGCTGCTGGCGGGGATTCGCTAAGAACCATCGAGGCTGTAGCGGCTGGCCTCTTCGCGAGCAAGCTCGCTCCCACAGCCATCTGCGCCCCCATGTGGGAGCGAGGTTGTTCGCGATAGCGGCCTATCAGGCTGTCAAATCCTGTCCAGACAGCCCCTCAAAACGTCTGCCCCAGGTTCAGATACACCGCCTGTTCATCATCGTCGTTAAAGCCATAGCTGAAATTCAGTGGCCCCAGCGGTGTATCGAAGCCCAGGAAAATGCTGGCGGCGTTGATGTAGCCGCTGTCGAATTCGTTGTCGTTGTTCCAGGCCCTGCCGCGTTCCAACGAGCCGCCGACGTACAGCGGGAAGTCCAGTGGCAGATAGGCCCGCGGTGTGAGGCGGCGGTAATACACGGCACGCATCAGGCTGATGTTCTGTCCGGATATCCCGTCTTCGCGAAAACCTGACAGCTGCCGCGCGCCACCGAGCACAAAGCTGGACGTCACGACTTCAGCAGTGTCCAGTGTTCGACCGTAGCGCCCGCCCAGGATGAAGGTGTCCGGGCCGCTGCTCAGGGCTTTGTCCAGCTTGAATTCCCACTGGCGGTAACGCTGGTCGGAACCCAGCCCTGGTTCGTATTGGCGCCAGCTCAGGCCGATATCTTCCCCTTCGTGGGGGAAATACACGTTGTCGAAGGAATCGAAGGAGTACTTCAGCTCATAGAAACCTTCATTGAAGTTTTCGCTGGGCTGGTCGTGATCGCCAATGCGCACATCCGCCTTGCCCCAGGCCTGGCCGACACCGAAGCGGATTTCGCCGTTGTTGCTGATCTGGCGGCCCACGTTCAGCCCGAAGCCATAGCGCTCGACGCGATACTGGGCCACCGGATCGTTGTCCAGGATGGACTCCACGTTGCGAGATTCAAATTGCCCGTAGGGGGCGATGAAGTAACGTGAACCGACATCCAATGGTTGGTAGAACTCGCTGTACAGCTCCTGCTTGTCGCCGATCTGCGCCCGGGTCAGCCATTCGGCACCGAGGCGATTGATGCCGTTGACCCGATAGCTGGCCCCCAGGTTGAAAGCGCTGTCGCCGCGCATGTCGTCCGACAGGCTCAGCCCCAGCCGAAGGTAGTCGGTGCCGGTGCGTCTGCCCCGGGCGCTGATCACCAGCGTGTGATCCGGGCCCTTGCGGACCACGCGGTATTGCACCTGTTCGAAGTAATCCAGGCCGTACAGCGTGCCCATGTCGGTCTGCAGGCGGCCCAGGTCCAGCGGCTCGCCGATCTTCTGGCGAACGTAATAGCGGATCACGTCATCGCCGACTTTCGAGTCGTTCTCCACACGAATGGCGGTGATGACCGGCGTGCGCTCGCTTGGGGTGCGCGCGGCCATGAGCTCGGCGTCGGGCGCCTCGGACGGGCGTAGAGGCGCCAGGCGTGTCTCGAGTATCCGCGTGGCACGGTAACCGGCGTCGATCATGTCCTGGGCCCGGCCGAAATCGGTGGAGCCGAAGCTCGCCAGCGCCGGCTGGATCAGCACGTCGTCTTTCTTCAGCGTTGCCAGTTGCTCTTCAGAGTTGCGCCGGGTCATCAGGGTGGTCGACTGGTTCAGCACATCGACCACCGTGACCAGTTGCTTGCGGTTGCGCAGGGGCGTACCGATGTCGACCACGATGGCCACGTCCACCCCCATTTCCCGGGCCACATCCAGCGGGATGTTGTCGGACATGCCGCCGTCCACCAGCAGTCGGTTGTCCAGTTCCACCGGGGCGAATACCGCCGGGATCGACATGCTGGCGCGGATGACCTTGGGCAGGTGGCCTTTGCGGAACACGACTTTTTCGCCCGTGGCGATGTCAGTGGCGACTGCGCGAAACGGGATCGGCAGTTTGTCGAAGTCCCGTGTATCGCTGGCGTGGGCCAGCAGGCTTTCGAGCAGCAGGGCCAGGTTCTGGCCCTGGATGACCCCCAAGGGCAGGCCGAGGCTGCCGTCGTCACGAAAACTCAGTTTCTGTTTGACCAGGAAGTCCCGGTCATCCTGCTTGCGCCGGAAGGGTACGTCCTTGCGTGGCGGCGCATCGGACAGAGCCTGTTGCCAGTCGATGCCCAGGGCGAGTTTTTCCAGTTCGTCGATCTTGTAGCCTGAGGCATACAGCCCGCCGATGACCGCGCCCATGCTGGTGCCGGCGATGGCATCGATCTTGATGCCTTGCTCTTCCAGGGCCTTGAGCACGCCGATGTGAGCCAGCCCCCGTGCGGCACCGCCGGACAGCACCAAGCCGATTTTCGGGCGTGGCGCTTCGACGGCGGGCACGTTGGCATGGCCGAGCAGGGGCAACAGCAACAGAAGCAGGAGGGGCAGGAGGCGGCGCATCGTCAATCTCGGGGCGGGCGTCAAAGGCGGGTATTATAACGACGCCTTCGAATCCAGGAGTCCACCCGCAATGACCGAACATAAACCGGAAGTCGTCATCACGTATTGCACCCAGTGCCAATGGCTGTTGCGCGCTGCCTGGCTGGCCCAGGAACTGCTCAGCACCTTCGGCGACGACTTGGGCAAAGTGTCCCTGGTGCCGGGCACCGGTGGCGTGTTCCACATCAGTTGCGACAATACGCAGATCTGGGAGCGCAAGGCCGATGGCGGTTTTCCCGAAGCCAAGGTCCTCAAGCAGCGGGTCCGCGACCGGATCGATCCGGAGCGGGACCTGGGCCACAACGATCGGGTTCAGTGAGACGCGGCTTGGGCGCCAACCCCCGGTTTCTTCGAACCGCCCAGTTGGCTTGAGAGCACGATGGCCGTGATGATTACCACGCCACCCAGCAGCATGCGCAGGGTCGGGTTCTCATCGAACAGCCACCAGGCCATGGCGATGCCATAGACCGGCTCCATGGCGAACACCACCGCCGCCGTGCGGGCCTTGATCACCGCCAGGCTGGCGACGAACAGGCTGTGGGCCAGGCCGGTGCAGAACACGCCGAGCAAGCCGATCCACAACCAGTCGAGTGGGCGAACGTCGCTCAATTGTGGCGCGGCCATCGGCAGCAGGCACAACCCGACCACCACGTTCTGGCACAGCGCGGCCTGAACCGGCGGGACGTGCGCCGAACCGGCACGGTTGGTCAAGGACAGCAGGGAGAAGAGCAACCCCGAGGTCACGGCCCACAGCAGGCCAGTGGTGGCACCGCTGGCCAGGTCGAAGTTCGGCGTGACCAACACCAGGCCGACACTCACCAGCACCACCAGCCAGATTTCATTGGCGCGAATCCGTTCGCGGAAGATCAGCCCCTCGAGCAATACCGTGAAGGCCGGGAAACTGGCGAACCCCAGCGTGGCGACCGCCACGCCGGCCACCTTCACGGCGATGAAGAAACTCACCCAATGCCCGGCCAGCAACAGCCCCCCAAGCAACAATCGCCGGCCATCCCGGGCCCGCAGCTTCTGCCAGCGGCTGTTGCTGGCGAGCCGGGCGAACATCGCCAGGGCCAGCACGGCGAAGACGGCGCGCCCGAACACGATGACTGCTGGCGAAGCCGCGGCGAGTTTGCCAAAGACACCGGTCAGGCCAAACATGAGTGCGCCGATGTGCAGGGCGCCGAGGGCGGTACGGGGCGTCATTTCAATCCTTTCAACAGATAAGCCAAAACCGACGGACAAACATCGATCCCATGGGGGTATTTAATCGTTGGGGAGGTGCTGGCGTCTGTCGCGATCCTAGCGATTTTTAGCGCGAAGCTAGCGCTGACGCCGCAGCTTGCCCGGCGAGACGCCGAATTCGCGCAGCACCGCCGCGGAGAAGGCACTTTGGGAGCTGTAGCCGACGCGGTGGGCGATCTCACCGATGGGCAACTGCGAATCACGCAACAACGCTACGGCCTTGTGCAAGCGACGGCTGCGGATGTAATCCATCGGGGTTTGCCCGCACTCGGCGACGAAGCGTGCGTGCAGGCGGGCGTTGGAGAGGCCGGCGATTCGCGCCAGGTCCGCCACTTGCAGCGCATAGGCGGCGTTCTGGTCGATGTGGGCATTGAGCGCGGCGTAGGGCAGGCGCCGGCCGCCGTGGGTTGCCTGGCGAGCGTTATTGAGACTCGCCAGCAGCAGCACCGCGCCTTGCTGGGCGATCACCGGATCGTCCACCGGGCTGCCCGCCAACCAACTGACCAACTGGCTTTGCCCCGCATCCAGGGGCAGGCGCGCGGTGTCGTCGAGCAAACGGCGGCTGGCATCGGCGTGATCCCCCAGGCATCGCCCGACCCAATCGTCACTGGGCACATCCAGCACCAGGCAGCGACTGCCGTGGGGGCTGCCGCAGGCGTGATGGGCACCGGCGGGTACTACCACGAAACTCTGTTGCACCACCTGGCTGCCACGCCCTTCGACCTCGAAATCCAGCGCGCCGGACAACCCGAACACCAGTTGCGCGTGGTCGTGGCTGTGGACAATCAGATCGTGGCTGTAGTGGCGTAGCGTGAGGATCGGTCTCATCGCGGTCTCCCGTATCAGGCCGCCAGCATACACCGAGGGCACACCGCCCCGCGCTGTCATGTAATGGACTTGTGTTTGTCATGGGCCATTAACCGCTGGCGTGCACAGTGGCGAAAACGATCAGAGGGTTGCCCAATGACCAGCGCCGAGCTCGCCAGACCCAGCCGCAAACAGCGTGTACGCACCCTGTGGATTTCCGATGTGCACCTGGGTACCCGGGATTGCCAGGCCGAGCACTTGTCGCAGTTTCTCAAGGGCTACCACGCCGACAAGATCTACCTGGTGGGTGACATCATCGATGGTTGGAAACTGCGCGGTGGCATGTATTGGCCCCAGGCCCACACCAACGTCATTCGTCGCTTGCTGACCATGAGCAAGCGCGGCACCGAAGTGATCTACGTCACCGGCAACCATGACGAATTCCTGCGGCGCTATTCGAAGCTGATCCTGGGCAATATCCAGTTGGTGGACGAAGCGGTGCACGTCACGGCCGATGGCCGGCATCTGTTGGTGATCCATGGTGACCAGTTCGATGTCATCACCCGGTACCACCGTTGGCTGGCGTTCCTCGGGGATTCGGCCTACGAGTTCACCCTCACGTTGAACCGCTGGCTAAACCATTGGCGAGCCCGTTACGGCTACGGCTACTGGTCGTTGTCGGCGTACCTCAAGCATAAGGTCAAGACCGCCGTCAGTTTCATCAGCGATTTCGAAGAAGCCATCGCCCACGAGTGTGTGAAGCGCGAACTGCATGGCGTGGTCTGTGGGCATATCCACCACGCCGAGATGCGTAGGATGGGCGAGGTGGAATACCTTAATTGTGGCGATTGGGTCGAATCCTGCACGGCGCTGATCGAGCATTGGGATGGGACGATCGAGTTGTATCGGTTGGCGGAAGCCCAGGCGCGGGAGGCGTTGCTCAAGGCAGAGTTGAAAATGGCCGAGCCGGTGTAGGTCGGCTTGATACTTTCGCAAGCAAACATCTGACCCTGTTTGCACCGGACAGGGTTAACCCCTGTGGCGAGGGAGCTTGCTCCCGCTGGGGCGCGAAGCGGCCCTGTTTTTCGGGGCCCTGTTTTTTGAGGGGCGGCTCCGCCACCCAGCGGGAGCAAGCTCCCTCGCCACATAGGTTTCTGCGTCTGTCAGGGCGGCGTTTGTTCCGCCATCGCCGCCTTGTAGATCGATTGCTTCGGCGTGGCAAAGACCCTTTCCAGCATCGGCTCGAAGAAACTCAAGGGCAGGGTGTCGTATTCGGCATCGAATGCCGCCGCGTCGTACTTCGCACAGAACTCAATGGTCGCCTGGTATTGCGGATGACCACTGAATTGCTCGCGCAGGTGTCGGTCCATGCCCAGGTGATGGAAGAAGTAATAGCCCTGGAAAATCCCGTGCTTCTCCACCATCCACAGGTTTTCGGCGCTGACGAAGGGCTTGAGGATCGCCGCGGCGATGTCCGGGTGGTTGTATGAACCCAGGGTGTCACCGATGTCGTGGAGCAGGGCGCAGACCACGTACTCCTCGTCCCGCCCGTCACGGTAGGCGCGGGTGGCGGTTTGCAGGGAATGGGTCAGGCGATCCACCGGGAACCCGCCGAAATCGCCGTCCAGCAGTTTCAAGTGGGCGAGGATCCGGCCCGGCAATTGCCGCGCGTAGGCGCTGAAGTCGGCCGCGATGATCGCCCAGTCTTGTTGGGTGCCTTCTTTCATGTGGGTAAAGCGCGCGTGGTTGCTCATCGGCAGTCCTTGTTAGAACGCGACCTTGCCCAACAGCATGTCGCGGTACATGACGAAATCGCCGAGCAGGCTGTAGAGCGGATGCTGGAAGGTGGCGGGACGGTTCTTTTCGAAGAAGAAGTGCCCGACCCAGGCGAAGCCGTAGCCGGCCACGGGCAGGGCGAGCCACAGCCACCCGCTACCCACGACGAGAGCGAGGGCGAACACCAGGATGACCAGGGAGGTGCCGATGAAATGCAGTCGTCGGCAGGTGCTGTTGCTGTGTTCGCTGAGGTAGTACGGGTAGAACTCGGCGAAGCTATTGAATCGTTTAGTGTTTTCCAAGACTGCAGGCTCTTTGGTTATTGTTCTGGCGACCGATGCATCCAGTGGCTTGCTTTGAGTCTAGAGCCATCATTTGCAACAGCCAGTGACAATGGGCGCCACTCTAGTGTCCGGTCTTACCAATAACGCCCCTTTTGGACGGCTTCTGTTGCCGTCATGCTGCGTTGCCACTCCTCGCCATAGCGGGCTATGACTCGTCGTGGCGTCTTGCCTGACAACAACAGCCGCTCGTCCAAAAGGGGCGTTATTGGTAAGACCGGACACTGCTATCCTTCGCAAATCCAGCCGTACCCTGCGGCTCGTCATGCAAGTAAAACGTCATGAACGAACGAACGACTTCTTCAAGCTGGGCGATGGGGATTGTCAAGGCGTTGGAAATCGACGGCCTGGATTGTCGGGTGCTGTTCAAGCAACTGGGGCTGGACTTTGATGCGCTGGACGATCCGGATGCACGTTTCCCCCAGGACTCGATGACGCGGCTCTGGCAACGGGCGGTGGAATTGTCAGGTAACCCGGCCATTGGCTTGAACATGGGTAAAGTGGTGCGCCCGGCCTCGTTCCATGTGGCGGGCTACGCCTTGATGTCCAGTCGCACGCTGGCGGAGGGGTTCCAGCGACTGGTGCGATACCAGCGGATCATTGCCGAAAGCGCCGACTTGAGTTTTCGCCGCTTGGAAGAAGGCTACGGGCTGATTTTGACGGTACACGGCGATCATTTGCCCCCGACCCGCCAAAGTGCCGAAGCATCCCTGGCCTGTGCGTTGGCCCTGTGCAACTGGCTGACCGGGCGTACCTTGCACCCGGTAAAAGTGCTGTTCCAAGGTACCGAACCCTTGGACCTGGCGCCATATCAGCGAGCCTTCTGCGCGCCGCTGGAGTTCGGCGCGTCTTATGATGCGCTGATTTTTGAACGGGCCGACATGGAGGCGCCGCTGCCTACGGCCAACGAAGCCATGGCGCAGTTGCATGACCGGTTTGCCGGTGAATACCTCGCGCGTTTTTCGGAAAGCCGTGTGACCCACAAGGCGCGACAAGTGTTGTGCCGACTGTTGCCCCAGGGCGAGCCCAAGCGTGACGTGGTGGCGCAGACGCTGCACCTGTCACAGCGCACCTTGCAGCGGCGCTTGCAGGAGGAGGGCACCAGTTTCCAGAGTTTGCTGGAGGACACCCGTCGTGAACTGGCCGAGCAGTATCTGGCGCAGCCGGGCATGACGTTGCTGGAGATCGCCTATCTGTTGGGGTTTGCCGACCCGAGCAATTTTTTCCGGGCCTTTCGTCGTTGGTTCGACACCACGCCCGGCGAATACCGGGCACGGTTGGCGAGCCAGCCAGAAGCGGTCAGTGACGCCAGAACGCCGGGATACACAGCACGAACACCGTGATGATCTCCAGTCGGCCCAGCAGCATGCCTGCGGACAGAATCCACTTGGCCGCGTCCGGCAGCGGTGCGAAGTTGCCGGCCGGCCCGATGATCTCTCCCAGCCCCGGGCCGACGCCGGACACGGTGCTGGCCGCACCGGTCAGCGCCGTCATCCATTCCACGCCCAGCAGCGACAGCAGCAGGGCGATCACGCAGATGGTGATGGCGAAGAAGAACGAGAACGTAAGGATCGAGCGGACGATTTCTTCGTCAAGGCGATGACCGTTGTATTTCTGTTTGATCACCGCGCGGGGGTGGATCAGTTGATTCAGGTTGGCCCGCAGCAGGATGTAGGCGACCTGGAAGCGGAAAATCTTGATCCCGCCGGCCGTCGAGCCTGAGCAACCACCGACGAACCCCAGGTAGAAAAACAGCATCAGCGAAAAATTGCCCCACAGGCTGTAGTCGCCGAGGGCGAAACCGGTGGTGGTGACGATGGACGTCACGTTCAGCGCCACGTGCCGCAGCGCGTCCAGCCAATGCAGGTCGGTGGTCGCCCAATACCAGGTGCCGAGCACCAGCCAGGTCACCAACAACACCCCGATGAGCCCCTGGACCTGCTGGTCTTTGATCAGCGCCCGGCGATTGCCCCGCAACATCGAGACGTACAGGGCAAACGGCAGGCTGCCGAGGATCATGATGACAATGGCGACCCAGTGCACCGCCGGCTGGGTCCATTTGGCCAGGGACAGGTCCGAGGTGGAGAAACCGCCGGTGGAGATCGCCGACATCGCATGGTTGATGGCATCGAACAGGCTCATCCCGGCCCACCAGAGCGCCAGGGTGCCGAGGATGGTGATGCCTACGTAGGACGCCACGATCAGCCGCGCCACCATGTGGGAACGGGGCATGACTTTTTCCGAGCGGTCCGACGATTCGGTCTGGAACAGCCGCATGCCACCGATGCGTAGCAGGGGCAGGATCGCCACAGCCATGCCGATGAAGCCGATACCGCCGAGCCAGTGCAGCAGCGAGCGCCACATCAGGATGCCCGGGGACATGGTGTCCAGGCCGCTCAGGACGGTGGCGCCGGTGGCGGTGATGCCCGACATGCTTTCGAAAAACGAGTCGGTATAGCTGATCTTCTGGGTCAGCAGGAACGGCAGCGCGGCAAAGATACACACCACCAGCCAACTGCTGACAGTCAGCAAGTACATGTCGCGCGGGCGCAGGTGGATGTGTTCCGGGCGCCCGGGAAGCACCAGGGCCAGGCCGGCGAGGAAGGTGATCATGCTCGACCAGAGGAACGACGGCAGGTCGGCGGTGCGCTCGAAGACCATCAGGGTGGCCATGGGCACGACCATGAAGATCGCCAGGGTGATCAGGAAGATGCCGATGATGAAACCAATGATCCGCAGGGTCGGCAACGCCATGAAGTCCGCTCAGGCTGGAAAAGGAAGGGCGCCATTCTACCCGCGACAAGCGCCCTGTAAACCGGCACCCGGCGCCGAGTGGGCAACTGGCCGCGGAATTTGCGCTGACGAACTCGCCGCACAGCCACTAGAATAGCTGGACATTTTTTCAGGAGGTGGCCGATGCAGGCTCTCGACGCTTTGCTCAACCGTGTTTCCGTCCCGCGCCTGGTGGACCCGGCCCCCACTGCGGAGCAGCGCGAGCTCATGTTTGCCGCGGCCATGCGGGCGCCGGATCACGGCCAGTTGCGGCCATGGCGTTTTCTGACGGTCGAAGGGCAGGCGCGGCATCGCATGGGCGAACTGCTGGCCGAAGCTGCGCGGTTCAATGACCCGCTGGTACCGGAAAGCGTCGTGGAAAAGGCCCTCAACGGCCCATTGCGCGCGCCCCTGGTCGTGGTGGTGGTCGCCCGTCTGCAGGACCATTTCAAAATCCCCAAATCCGAGCAACTGTTGGCGGCCGGCTGCGCGGCCCATGGCATCTTGTTGGCGGCGTATGCCCAGGGGGTTGGCGGTGTGTGGCGTACCGGTGAACTGGCGTACTCGCCGCATGTGGCCAGGGGGCTTGGCCTTGAGGACGGGGAAGAGGTGATCGGTTTCCTCTACCTGGGCACGCCGCAGAAAGAAGCGCGCACGGCACCGCAGGAAGATGTCGGGCAGTTTGTCCGGGAGTGGACGGGCCAGTAACGTCTCAAGGGCGGCGGATGACTTGGGGGGATCCACTGTGGCGAGGGAGCTTGCTCCCGCTGGGCGGCGAAGCAGCCCTGAAACCTGGCACCTAGGAGTGTCAGGCGGCCTCTAACCAGGCTTTTGGGGCGGCTTCGCCGCCCAGCGGGAGCAAGCTCCCTCGCCACAGGGAAAGTGCCTGGCCTTGGGTTACTTGCACGCGTCGGCAATCGCCTCGGCCAGCAGGTCCAGGCGCGTGGCGTCGATGCCGGCCACGTTGGCCCGGCCAGTGCCGACCATGTAGACACTGTGGTGCTCGCGCAGGTGCTTGACCTGTTCCGGCGTCAGGCCGGTGTAGGAAAACATCCCGCGTTGCACGCCGATATGGGCGAAGCGCTCGCGCAAGCCATGGGGTTCGAGGGCCTCCAGCAAACCGCTGCGCAATTGCGCGATGCGCAGGCGCATGGCCTGGACTTCATCGGCCCACAGGCTTTTGAGTTCCGGGTTGCCGAGAATGGTCGCCACCACGGCCGCTCCATGATCCGGCGGTGTCGACCACAGGTTGCGGGCGATGTTTGCCAGTTGGCTGCGGATGTCCACCAGCTTCTCGGCATCCCGGGCACAGACGATCAACGCACCGGTACGATCGCGGTACAGGCCGAAGTTCTTCGAGCAGGAACTGGTGACCAGCACTTCCGGCAGGGCTTGGGCAAACAGCCGGACCGCCCAGGCGTCCTGTTCCAATCCATCGCCGAAGCCCTGGTAGGCGAAATCGATCAGCGGCAGCAGGTCGCGGTCGCGCACCACCTCCAACACCTGACGCCATTGCTCATGGGACAGGTCGAACCCGGTGGGGTTGTGGCAGCAGGCGTGCAGCAGCACGACATCGCCTTTGGGGGCCTGGTTCAAGGTCGCCAGCATCGCCTCGAAATCCAGGCGGTTATCGGCGCCCACGTAAGGGTAGTGACCGACCTTGACCCCGGCCGCGGCGAAGATGGTCTCGTGGATCGGCCAGGTCGGGTTGCTCAGCCACACGCCACGGCCCGGCAGGCATTGAGCGATGAAGTCGGCACTCAGGCGCAGCGCACCGGTACCGCCCGGTGTCTGGGTGGCGCCGGCACGTTTTGCGCTGATCAGCGGAGAGTCGGCACCCAGTACGAGCTCGTTGATCAATTGGCCGAATGCAGCGTCGCCATGGCCGCCGATGTAGGTCTTGGTGGTCTGGCGATCCACTAGCCGTTGTTCAGCCTGTTTCACTGACTGAAGAATCGGCGTCAGGCCCTGGGCATCCTTGTAGACGCCCACGCCCAGGTCGAACTTGCTCGGGTTGGCGTCCGCCCCGTAGGCCTCCATCAGGCCCAGGATCGGGTCGCCGGGGACTCGGCCGATGGCGTCGAAATGCATTACTTGCGGCCCTCGGCGGTCTTGGCCACGTCATCGGTGCGGGCGGCCATGATGAAGTCGTTGCGGTGCAGGCCCTTGATGGAGTGGCTCCACCAGGTCACGGTGACTTTGCCCCATTCGGTGAGCAGGCCTGGGTGGTGGCCTTCGGCCTCGGAGATCTCGCCGACGGCATTGGTGAACGCCAGGGCGTGCTTGAAGTTCTTGAACAGGAAAACTTTTTCCAGTTGCATCACGCCGTCGCGCACTTCGATGTTCCAGTCGGGGATCTGCTTGATCAGCACCGGCAGTTCTTCGTCGCTGACTTGCGGGGCATCGGCGCGGCAGGCTTCACAATGGGCTTGGTTCAGAGTGTTCATGGTGTGTTCCTGGATCGAATATTTGGAAAACGTCGATGCATCCACGCTAAAGCAAAGCAGCGTTGTGCAACAGACTCAATTGGGATTAAAAGAGGCGGTTCACGCCGCTTTTGGTGGGAATTTCGGGGCATGCAAGCCCAGCTCCCGACCGCGCTTGACCATGCCCATGATGTCTTCGTGAGCCAGGTCGAACAGACGCTTGAGTTCGGGCAGCACGAAATACACCGGTTGCAGGATGTCGATGCGATACGGCGTGCGCATGGCTTCCAGCGGATCGAAGGCCTGGTGTTCCGGTTCGTCCGACAGGCAGTACACGGTTTCCTTGGGCGAAGACAGGATGCCGCCGCCGTAGATGCGCCGGCCCTGCGGGGTCTGCACCAGGCCGAACTCGATGGTCATCCAGTACAGGCGCGCCAGGTAGACGCGTTCTTCCTTGGAGGCCTGTAGGCCGAGTTTGCCGTAGGTGTGGGTAAATTCCGCGAACCAAGGGTTGGTCAGCAATGGGCAGTGGCCGAAGATCTCGTGAAAAATGTCCGGCTCTTGCAGGTAATCCAGCTCTTCTCGGGTACGAATGAAGGTCGCCACAGGAAACTGTTTGCTGGCGAGCAATTCGAAAAAGGTCTGGAAGGGGATCAACGCTGGCACCCGGGCGACTTGCCAGCCCGTGGTCTCGCCCAGCACCTTGTTGATTTCGTCCAGTTGCGGGATACGGTCGTGGGGCAGGCCCAGCTTGTCGATGCCATCCAGGTACTCCTGGCACGCACGGCCTTCGATGACTTTCAACTGGCGGGTGATCAGCGTGTTCCACACCGCGTGTTCTTCGGCGGTGTAGTGGATAAAACCTTGCGCATCGGGCTCGCGGGCCACGTACTGCGTCTGCTTCATGCTGCTCTCCTGCTGATTTCCCTCGTGGGGAAGGCTGTTTGTTTTTATGTCCAGCGATGCATTAGAGATAACCCGAAGCAGGAGCGCGTGCAGCCGAAGAAAACAGGTGGGTAGGGACAAGTGCGTGTCATTTTGTAAAGTTTTCGTTACGTATGAGGTCGAGCCGCGGCCATGTCGAGATTTTTGGCTGGGAAATGGTCTACAGCTGTCACATAATCTTGACAACTATTTGTGTGCCTAGACAAAAAACCAACATAAAACCCGTGGCGAGGGAGCTTGCTCCCGCTGGACTGCGCGGCAGTCCCAAAAACAGGGCCGCTTCGCAGCCCAGCGGGAGCAAGCTCCCTCGCCACAGGGTGTGTGTCGGGCTTGAATGGGGCACCACTCTCTCATCCACATCCGGGCCTTTTCATGCGCATCAAAGTCCATTGCCAGAATCGCATCGGCATCCTGCGGGACATTCTCAACCTATTGGTGGAATACGGTATCAACGTCGCCCGAGGCGAGGTCGGTGGCGAGCATGGCAACGCGATCTACCTGCACTGCCCAAACCTGATCAACATCCAGTTCCAGGCGCTGCGTCCGAAATTCGAAGGCATCGCCGGGGTGTTTGGCGTCAAGCGCGTAGGACTGATGCCCAGTGAGCGTCGGCACATGGAACTCAACGCCTTGCTCGGCGCTTTGGAATTCCCGGTGCTGTCTATCGACATGGGTGGCTCCATCGTTGCGGCCAACCGGGCGGCGGCGCAGTTGCTCGGGGTGCGAGTGGACGAGGTGCCGGGCATTCCCCTGTCCCGCTATGCCGAGGATTTCGACTTGCCGGAACTGGTGCGGGCTAACCAGTCGCGCATCAACGGCCTGCGGGTCAAGGTCAAGGGCGATGTGTTCCTGGCCGACATCGCGCCACTGCAATCGGAGCACGACGACAGCGAAGCCATGGCCGGTGCGGTGCTGACGCTGCATCGGGCCGACCGCGTGGGCGAGCGGATCTATAACGTGCGCAAGCAGGAACTGCGCGGCTTCGACAGTATTTTCCAGAGTTCGAAAGTGATGGCGGCGGTGGTCCGCGAGGCCCGGCGCATGGCCCCGCTGGACGCGCCGCTATTGATAGAAGGCGAAACCGGCACTGGCAAGGAGCTGCTGGCCCGCGCCTGTCACCTGGCGAGCCCGCGCGGGCAATCGCCATTGATGGCGCTCAACTGTGCCGGGCTGCCGGAGTCCATGGCCGAGACCGAACTATTCGGCTACGGGCCGGGGGCCTTCGAAGGCGCCCGGGCCGAAGGCAAGCTCGGCCTGCTGGAGCTGACCGCCGGGGGGACGCTGTTCCTCGACGGGGTCGGGGAAATGAGCCCGCGCCTGCAAGTGAAACTGCTGCGCTTTCTGCAGGACGGTTGCTTCCGGCGTGTCGGCAGCGATGAAGAGGTGTACCTGGACGTCAGGGTGATCTGCGCCACCCAGGTCGATTTGTCCGAACTCTGCGCCCGGGGCGAATTCCGTCAGGATCTGTACCACCGCTTGAACGTGCTGTCCTTGCACATCCCACCGCTGCGCGAATGCCTCGATGGCCTGGCGCCGCTGGTGGAGCATTTTCTTGACCAGGCCAGCCGCCAGATCGGTTGTCCGCTGCCCAAGCTGGCCCCGGCGGCGATGGAGCGTCTGAGTCACTACCACTGGCCGGGCAACGTCCGGCAGTTGGAAAACGTGCTGTTCCAGGCCGTTTCCCTGTGCGATGGCGGCACGGTGAAGGCCGAGCATATCCGCTTGCCGGACTACGGCGTGCGCCAACCCCTTGGCGATTTTTCCCTGGAGGGGGGGCTGGACGAGATCGTTGGGCGTTTCGAGAAAGCGGTGCTGGAGCGCTTGTACTCCGAACACCCGAGCAGCCGGCAACTGGGCAAGCGGCTGGGGGTTTCCCATACGACCATTGCCAATAAATTGCGCGAATATGAAGTCGGCAAAGAACCCAGTGCGTAATCAATTGTGGCGAGGGGATTTATCCCCGCCGGGCTGCGTAGCAGCCCCAAAGCAGTCAACCTGACACACTTTAGTTGTCTGTTTTTAGGGGCGCTTCGCACCCCAGCGGGGATAAATCCCCTCGCCACAAGAATGTGGAGCAGTTGCCGCAGGGGTATACCTTTGCCTTGCAGCGGCATGACACCGCCGGTTTTTCGTCTTCGATCCATTCCAAAATTCCCTTCCAGAACCCACAAGTCCTTTGTTTACCGGGGCTCGTGGCGCCAGAAAAAAGTTGGTCTGCAAATTGCTTAAGGCTGTGCAACACAGCAGTGGGCGGCAAACGTCCGGCATGCAGAGGAACGACAGTGGACAAGTACCTTTATGTGGCAATGACCGGCGCCAGCCAGAACGCACTGGCGCAGCGGGCCCATGCCAACAACCTGGCGAACATCTCCACCAATGGTTTTCAGAAAGACCTGGAGCAGGCGCGCTCGATGCCGGTGTTTGGCGACAGCTTTCCGGCGCGGGCCTTTGCCATGTCCGAACGGCCTGCCACTGACTTCACCCCGGGCGCACTGGTGGAAACCGGTCGTGACCTCGACGTCGCGGTGAGCGGGCCGGGTTGGATGGCCGTGCAGAACCCCGACGGCGGTGAAAGCTACGTGCGCACCGGCAGCCTCAATGTCGACGCCCTGGGCGTGCTGCGGGCTGGCAACGGCATGCCGGTGATGGGCAACGGCGGGCCGATCGCCGTGCCGCCAGAGCAGAAAATCGAAATTGGCCAGGACGGCACCATCAGCATTCGCGCCATGGGCGAAGGCCCGCGGGTGATGGCTGAAGTGGACCGCATCAAGCTGGTCAACCCGGACCTCAAGAACATGACCAAGGGCCTGGACGGTTCGATCCGGACCAAGGACGGCCAGCCGGCGCCCATCGATGCCAACGTGCAGTTGGTGTCGGGTTTCCAGGAGGCGAGCAACGTCAACGCCGTGGATGAAATGACTTCGGTGCTGGCCTTGGCCAAGCAGTTCGAGCTCCACGTCAAGATGATGAACACCGCCAAAGAAGGCGATGAAGCCATGGCTCGGGTCTTGCAGATCTAATCATTAATTACAGCGCTGCGCCGAAAAACAGGCGTACGAGGAGAATCGAATGCTTCCGGCTCTATGGGTTGCCAAAACAGGTCTGTCCGCCCAGGACACCAACCTTTCCACTATTTCCAACAACCTGGCGAACGTCTCGACCACGGGTTTCAAACGTGACCGCGCCGAGTTCCAGGACCTGCTGTATCAGGTAAAACGCCAGCCTGGCGCCCAATCGACCCAGGACAGCGAATTGCCGTCGGGCCTGCAAGTGGGTACCGGTGTGCGCATTGTCGGCACCCAGAAAAACTTCAACGCCGGCAGCCTGCAGACCACCGAGCAGCCGCTGGACATGGCCATTGACGGTCGCGGTTTCTTCCAGATCCTGCAACCGGACGGCACCACGTCCTACACCCGTGACGGTACGTTCCACCTCGACTCCAATGGCCAGATCGTCAACGCCAGCGGTTTCGCCCTGGAGCCGGCGATCGTCATTCCGAACGATGCCCAGACCTTTACCGTGGGCCGTGACGGCACCGTGTCCATCACCGTGGCAGGCAACCCGGCCGCCCAGGTGATTGGCAACCTGCAGACCGCCGACTTCATCAACCCGGCCGGCCTGCAAGCGGTGGGCAACAACCTGTTCCTGGAAACCGCTGCCAGTGGCGCGCCGCAAGTCGGCACCCCGGGCCTGAACGGTTTCGGCACCACGCTGCAGAACACCCTGGAAACCTCCAACGTGAGCACCGTCGAGGAGATGGTCAACATGATCACCACCCAGCGTGCCTACGAGATGAACTCCAAGGTGATCTCCACCGCCGACCAGATGCTCTCGTTCGTTACGCAGAATCTGTAATCGTCACAACGTCCGTCACCACGTAGACAGGGCGACCCCAGGGTCGCCTGCAACACCAAGAGGTAGGGTCATGAAACGCTTCGTATCTGTTCTGGCACTGAGTGGCATCACCGCACTCGCGGGCTGTGTCGCGCCGACACCCAGGCCCAATGACCCGTATTACGCTCCGGTGTTGCCACGCACGCCGTTGCCGGCTGCCGCCAACAATGGCTCGATCTACCAGGCCGGCTTCGAGCAGAACCTGTACAGCGACCGCAAGGCCTTCCGGGTCGGTGACATCATCACCATCACCCTGAACGAGCGGACCCAGGCCAGCAAGAACGCCAACTCGCAGATCGACAAGACCAGCGAAACCAGCGTCGGCCTGACCTCGCTGTTCGGCTCCAGCCTGACCACCAACAACCCGATCGGCAGCAATGACCTGAGCCTCAACGCCGGTTACAGTGCCGACCGGGCCACCAAGGGCGACAGTCAGTCGGGCCAGAGCAACAGCCTGACCGGTTCGATCACCGTGACCGTCGCCGATGTGCTGCCCAACGGCATCATTGCCGTGCGGGGCGAGAAGTGGCTGACCCTCAACACCGGTGACGAGCTGGTGCGCATCGCCGGCATGGTTCGCGCCGATGATATCTCTACCGATAATACTGTTCCGTCAACTCGTGTGGCCGATGCGCGCATCACCTATTCGGGCACCGGTGCCTTTGCCGATGCGAGTCAGCCAGGCTGGTTCGACCGTTTCTTCCTCAGCCCGAAGTTCCCTTTCTAGGTGGCCCAGTTGAATCTTAAGCAGCTGTTGATCGGTGCCTTGGTGATGTCTGCAGCCTTTACCGCTCAGGCCGAGCGTTTGAAGGACATCGCCAGCATTTCCGGCGTGCGCTCCAACCAGTTGATCGGCTACGGCCTGGTCGTGGGCCTGAACGGCACCGGCGACCAGACCACCCAGACCCCGTTCACCCTGCAGACCTTCAACAACATGCTGTCGCAGTTCGGCATCAAGGTGCCGGCCGGCTCTGGCAACGTGCAGTTGAAGAACGTCGCAGCGGTGTCGGTCAGTGCCGATCTGCCGGCATTCGCCAAGCCCGGTCAGCAGGTGGATATCACCGTCTCGTCCATCGGTAACTCCAAGAGCCTGCGTGGCGGTACGTTGCTGCTGACGCCACTCAAGGGTATCGACGGCAACGTCTACGCCATCGCCCAGGGCAACCTCGTGGTGGGCGGTTTCGATGCCGAGGGTCGCGACGGTTCGAAGATCACCGTCAACGTTCCGTCGGCCGGTCGCATTCCCGGCGGTGCTTCGGTGGAACGTGCGGTGCCGAGCGGTTTCAACCAGGGCAACAGCCTGACGCTGAACCTCAACCGTTCCGACTTCACCACCGCCAAGCGCATCGTCGACAAGATCAACGACATGCTTGGCCCAGGCGTGGCCCAGGCCATCGACGGCGGTTCGATCCGCGTCACCGCGCCGCTGGATCCGAGCCAGCGGGTCGACTACCTGTCGATCCTGGAAAACCTCGAGGTCGATCCGGGCCAGGCGGTGGCGAAAGTCATCATCAACTCGCGTACCGGCACCATCGTGATCGGCCAGAACGTCAAGGTTTCCCCGGCCGCCGTGACCCACGGCAGTCTGACCGTGACCATCACCGAAGATCCGATCGTCAGCCAGCCTGGCCCGTTGTCCAACGGCCAGACGGCCGTAGTGCCCCGTTCGCGGGTCAATGCCGAGCAAGAAGCCAAGCCGATGTTCAAGTTCGGCCCGGGCACTACCCTGGATGAAATCGTCCGGGCGGTGAACCAGGTCGGCGCGGCGCCGGGCGACTTGATGGCGATTCTCGAAGCCTTGAAGCAGGCCGGCGCGTTGCAAGCCGACCTGATCGTGATTTAAGGACACCGGCCATGGTGGATATGCGCAAAGGCGCCTTGATCAGCGGGGATTCGGCTTCCTACTCGGACCTGAACCGCCTCAATCAGCTCAAGGTCGGCGACAAGAACAGCGACGGTAACCTGCGCAAGGTGGCCCAGGAGTTCGAGTCGCTGTTCATTGGCGAGATGCTCAAGTCCATGCGTTCGGCCACCGAGGTGCTGGGCAAGGACAATCCCATGAACACGCCCGAGGCCAAGCAGTACCAGGAAATGTACGACCAGCAGTTGGCCGTTTCCATGTCTCGCGAAGGCGGCGGCATCGGGCTGGCCGATGTGCTGTTGCGCCAGATGTCCAAGAACAAGCCTACGGCCCCTGGTGAGGCAGCCACATTGTCCGCCGCCAAGCAACAGGAGGCGTTGGACAAGGTGGCCAAGCGGGTTCCGACGCCGGTGGCGGCAGGTACATTGCCTACCGACGGTCCCTTGTCGCGTAGCAACGGCCAGCGTCCGCTGTGGGCTTCGCGGGCTGTGAGTACGCCGCAAGGGGCCGAGGGTATCCACCGCAACGACATGGAACTGCTCAACCAGCGTCGCCTGGCCCTGCCACCGAAACTGGCTGACCGTCTGCTTGCCGGGCTGGTGCCTTCGGCCGCGGTCAACGCCGATGTGCCTGCACAGAACGTCCTGACGGATCGCGCCATCGCCGCCGTCAAACCGGCGACTGGCGAACTGGCCAATGGCGACTGGTTGGCTGCACTCAAGGCTGCCGAGCCGAAAGGCGACATGCAGGTTTATGGCCGCGCCGTGGCCCAGCCGCCGCTGGCACCGGCACGCAAGGCCTTCCGCGATGCCGACGAATTCGTCAATGCCATGCTGCCAATGGCCAAGGAAGCGGCCGACCGCATCGGTGTCGACCCGCGTTACCTGGTGGCCCAGGCCGCCCTGGAAACCGGTTGGGGTAAATCGGTCATGCGCCAGCCCGATGGCAGCAGCAGCCACAACCTGTTCGGTATCAAGGCCAGCGCCAATTGGAAGGGCGATTCGGCCCGGGCGATCACCAGCGAATTCCGCAATGGGGCGATGGTCAAGGAGACGGCCGAGTTCCGTTCCTACGCCTCGTACCGCGACAGTTTCCATGACTTGGTCAACCTGCTGCAAAGCAACAGTCGCTATCAAGATGTGCTGAAGTCGGCCGATAAACCCGAACAGTTTGTACGCGAGTTGCAGAAGGCCGGTTATGCCACCGACCCGAACTACGCGAATAAGATTTCGAACATAGCCCGGCAGATGACGAGTTACCAAAACTACGCTTCTGCAGGCGCCACCACGACTTTATAAGGTCTGAACCATGAGTTTGCTCAATATAGGGATGTCGGGTCTGTCAGCAAGCCAGACCGCGTTGGTGACCACGGGTAACAACATCGCCAACGTCGATACCGCAGGCTATTCGCGCCAGCAGACCGTGCAGACCACCAAGGCGTCGAACCAATACGGCAACGTGTTCATTGGTTCCGGCACGACCCTGGCCGATGTGCGCCGGGTGTATAACTCGTATCTTGAAGCGCAACTGAAAACCACCACCTCGCTCAACAGCGATGCGGCGGCCTACCAGGGGCAGATCACCCCGCTTGACTCCCTGCTGTCGGACAGCGGCACTGGCCTCAACGGCGCGCTGACCAAGTTTTTCGCTTCGGTGCAGAACGTCAACGCCAAACCGGGTGACGATGCATCCCGGCAGTTGCTGCTCAGCGATGCCCAGGCCTTGAGCAACCGTTTCAACTCGGTTGCCAGCCAGTTGACCGCGCAGAACGAAAACATCAACGGCAACCTGTCGAACATGGTCGACCAGATCAACAACCTGGCCACCACCGTCGCCCAGTTGAACAAGAAAATCGCCGAAGTCTCCAATGCCGGTGGTGCGCCGAACGACCTGCTCGACGCCCGCAGCGAGACCATTCGCCAGCTGTCCACCTTCACCGGCACCCAGGTCGTGGAGAACGGCAGCAGCCTGGACATCTACCTGGGGTCCGGCCAGCCATTGGTGATGGGCAACATCACCAATAAACTCGAAGCGGTGCCGGACAAGAACGATCCAGGGCGCATCGGCATCCAGCTCAACAGCGGTTCCAGCGTCATGGACCTTACCCAGGTGCTCACCGGCGGCGAAATCGGCGGGCTGATGCGCTACCGCAGCACCGTGCTCGACCCTGCAATGAACGAGCTGGGCCGCGTGGCCTTGGTCGTCGCCGATCAGATGAACAGCATCCAGGCTTCAGGCATCGACAAGAACGGTGCGTTTGGTTCCAACCTGTTCAGCAGCATCAACAGCGCCGCGCAGATGAGCCAACGCAGCGTCGCCTCGCTGGGCAACAGCGCAGGCTCCGGCAACTTCAACGTGTCCATCGAAGACACCGGCAAGCTGACCACCAACGACTACAAGATCACCTTCACCAGCGCCACCAACTACACCGTACAGCGCTTGCCTGACAACACCTCGCTGGGCGCGTTCAGCACCACGACCACGCCAGCACCGGTCGTCGATGGCTTCTCGCTGACCTTCGCCAACGGTCCTGCGGCTGCAGGCGATTCGTTCAAGATCACCCCGACCCGCAATGCCGCGGGCAGCATCAAGACCGAAATGACCGACTCCAAGCGGCTGGCGATCGCAGCCCCGCTGGGCGCCGCCATTACGCCGGGCGGCAGTGGCACGCTGACCATCCCGGCCAGCGGCCAGCCGACCATGACGACCAAGCTGGACATCTATGATGAAGCCACCACGACCATCATTCAGAACGGCATCAAGAGTTCCATGCCGGTCAAGGTGGTGTTTGGCGCGACGTCCGCCGACGGCACCAGCCAGGCTTACCAGCTGCTGGATGCCAAGGGCGGTACGATCAGCAGCGGCACGATCAAGCCTGGCCAGAGCAACACCCTGAGCCTGAGTGTCCCGCTCAAGGACGCCAGCGGCACCCCGATCATGGATTCATCCATACCGCCGGTGCAGCGTACCGTCACCTTTGACATGTCCATCGCCGGTTCGCCATCCGACGGTGCTGGCATTGACGTCAGCCTCAGTCAGCCTGGTAGCCTGGACAACCGTAATGGTACGGTTCTGGCCGGCTTGCAGACCGCCAAGACCGTTGACACCAATTCCGCGAGCAAAGGGATTTCCCTGAACGACGCCTACGGCAAGCTGGTGGAGGGTGTCGGCTCCAAGGCCGCCCAGGGCAAGCTCGACAGCGCCGCCACTGGTGCAATCCTGGACAACGCCAAGACCGCCCGCGACTCGTTGTCGGGCGTGGACCTGGATGAAGAAACCGGCAACCTGGTCAAGTATCAGCAGTACTACACCGCGTCTTCGCAGATCATCAAGGCTGCGCAGGAAATCTTCAGCACATTGATCAACAGTCTTTAAGGAGCCGTAGCCCATGCGCATTTCCACCTCCCAGTTCTATGAGAGCACGGCTGCGAACTACCAGAAAAACTTCGCCAAGGTGGTCAAGACCAGCGAAGAGGCCAGCAGCCTGGTGCGTGTGAACACTGCCGCCGATGATCCGGTGGGGGCTTCGCGCCTGCTGCAATTGGGCACCCAGGCGTCGATGCTCGCCCAGTACGAAACCAACGCCAATACCATCAAGGCGACCCTGGGCACGACCGAAGCGGTGATGACCAGCATCGGCAACGTGCTGCAGCGCGCCAAGGAATTGGCCGTCGGTGCCGGCAACGCCGGCTACACCGACGCCGACCGCCAAGCCAACGCTTCGGAGCTGGCACAGATCGAAGAGCAGTTGCTGAGCCTGATGAACAGCAAGGACGAAAACGGCAAGTACATTTTCGCCGGTTCCAAGGGCGATACCATTCCGTTCACCCGCAACAACGATGGCAGCTACAGCTACAACGGCGACCAGGTGACCCTCGACCTGCCGGTTGGCGACACCATGTCGATGGCCACCAATAGCACAGGCTGGGAAGTCTTCCAGCAGGCCGTCAATACCAGCCGCAGCCAGGTCACCATGACCGCCCCGGCAGTGAATGACGGCCGGGTGGTCTTGTCCAATGGTCAGGTATCGTCCAGCGTCAGCTATAACAGCAAGTTCCGCAGTGGCGAGCCGTACACTGTCGAGTTCACCAGCGGCACGCAACTGAAAATCACCGACTCCGGCGGCAACGATGTCACCGCAGAGGCCAGCCTGGGTGGTGCTTTCGACCCCAACAGCAAAAGCGGCCAGGCGGTGCAGTTCCGGGGACTGGAATTGACCCTGAACATCAATCTGCAAACCGGTGATACGGCAGGCACCGTGTTGCCCGGCCATACTTTCACCCTGGCCGCCAAGCCGGACACCTTTGTCCCGACCCGCAGCCCGGGCAACCCGACCACGGTCCAGATTACCAACAGCACGATCACTGACCCGGTGGCGTATCACGCCAGCTTCCCTACCGGTTCGGCTGTGTTGAAGTTCACCAGCGCTACTGATTTCGACCTTTACGCTGCGCCGTTGACCGCTGATAGCCAGCCGGTGTCCAGCGGCACCCTGGCCGGCAACGTGGCCACCGCTTCGGGGGTGAGCTTCACTCTGGACGGTACACCGGCTGCCGACGATCAGTTCAGCATCGCGGTCAACACCCACGAGACCCAGAATATCCTGGATACCGTGAACCAGCTGAAAACCGCACTGAGCACGCCGACCAACAATGATCCGATTGCTGTGCAGAAGTTGCAGGCGTCGCTGGCCTCCGGTATCGGTAACCTGGCGAGCGGCACCGATCAATTGTCCAGCGCCTTGAGTTCGGTGGGTGGGCGCGGACAGGCCTTGGAAAATCAGAGCGACACCAACCAGAGCCTGATCCAGGCCAACACCCAGACTCAATCGTCGATCCGTGATTCCGACGCGGCCGAAGTGATGACCCGACTGACCTTGCAGCAGACCATGTTGCAGGCCTCACAACTGGCCTTCAGCAAGATTACCCAACTGGGCCTGTTCAACAAGATCTGAGCCGGTATCCACCGAGCCGCCAACCGTCTTTTTTTAAGCGGTTCCGGGGCGCCGATCCGAAAGGGTCGGTGCCCGCCGCTCGAGAGTTTTAACCGTGAAGTCACTTCCGCTCGTCAGCATCGTCATCCCCGCGTACAACCCTCGGTTTTTTGACCAGGCACTGCTCAGTGCCTTGGCCCAGACCTACGAACACATCGAGATCATCGTTTGCGATGACTCGCCAGGCGATGAAATTCGCCAGATCGTCGACTCCTTCCCTGAGCCGTCCCATCCGATCCGCTATTTGCGAAACCCGCAGCGACTGGGGCTTCAGGGCAACCTGTTGCGGTGTGTCGAGGAGGCCAGGGGCGAGTTCATCAAAGTGTTGTGCGACGACGATCGGCTGTTTGCGCCGAGCATTGCCAAGCAAGCTCAGGTGCTGATCGATCACACCGATGCCAGCGTGGTATTTGCCCTTCGGTTGTTGTGTGACGCGGGCAACTTCATCTTGCCGCCTCGCGTCGACAATTGCCGATTCTCGCCGAACGATGCCCTGCTCAAGGGCGATGACATGCTGGCGATTTTCGAGAGCACTCCGACCAATTTTGTCGGTAATTTCAGTTCCGCCCTGATGCGCCGGACGGATGTGCTGGAGCTGCTGCCAGCGCTGGTCCAGGGCGGTGCCGGTTTCGTCGCCACCCTCGACTTTGCCTTGTTTGTCTGTCTGATGCGCCGGGGTAATCTGGCCACGCTCAACACAGTATTGAGTGTCGAGCGCTTGTACCCGGAGCGTTTGAGCAAGACCCCGGAGATGCTCAAAGCTGCGAAAGTGGAATGGCAGTGGCTGGCGCAGATGCTCGCCGCGCGCAACGGTGAAGCGGCCCCGGCCTCTGGCTGGGTGCGTTGCGTTGATCTGGACAAAGTCACCGATCAGCCCCACGCCTGGCAGGAACTGTGCGTGACCCGTGTGCTGGGCAATCGCAATACGGTCGTCAATGGCCGGGTAGGTGCCCAAAGCGAGAGTTATGCCGACTTCTACCGCGAGTGGCTGTCGGTTCGTCGCTTCAGTGAGGTTGAGCAGCGTGTCATGCCTGCGCGCATCGACAGTTGGCCATTGCATCCGAACATCGTGCCGATTGTCATCGACAGTGCCGGGGACGAGGTGGCATTGGCGACCACGCTGAGCAGCATAGAGGGCCAACTCTATCCGGCCCAGGCTGTCGTGGTGCTTTCCGACGCCCGTTGCGAGGTCAATGACCGGGTGTTGCAGTTGCCTTATCAGCCCGACTGGGCACGGCAACTCAATGCCATTGTTGCGCAGTTGGAGGGTGCACATTGGTTCTATCTTCTGCGCGCAGGCGATAGCCTCCGTGATTCAGCGTTGTTGATCCTCGCTGAACGCGTGGCGGGCAAGAGCGGAATTCTCTGCGCTTACAGCGACGAAGGTGCACTGGTAAACGGTGAGTCCAGCGAGCCAGTGTTCAAGCCAGATATCAACCTCGACCTGATGCGCGCCTATCCCTACGTCGGTCGAGCCCTGGCCTTTGAGCGCGAGCATTTCATTACCTTGGGCGGGTTCGACCCGACTCGCGGTGAGCTGGCGCCTCACGACCTGCTCTGGCGGCTGGTGGAAGAGGCCGGCCCGCAAACCATCGAGCACATTGCCGAGATCCAGGTGGAGTCCACACTGAGCTTCGCTCAATGGTTGTCATGGCCCGAGGTGATCGAGGGTAATGCCCCCATGGTTGGCGCTCACCTGGAGCGCATTGGCGTACCTCATGAGATTCGCCAGGGTGTGTTGCCGCTGATCAATCGAATCGACTACCGCTTCGACACCCGTCCGTTGGTATCGATCATCCTGCGCACGGGTGATTCACTGGCAGCCTTGCAGCGCTGCTGCGAAAGCCTGATCGAGCGTACTGCCTATACGCACTATGAAATCCTGATTGTGGACAGCGGCGTGCGGGACCCGGTCATGCTCGGCTGGCTGGCCGACATGGCGCAGTTAGGCGCAAGCATGCTACGCGTGCTGCGTTACGCCGGTGATGACAATGACGCATCAGTGCGTAACTTTGCCGCGAGCCAAGCTCGGGGGGACTACCTGTTGTTGCTGAGCCCGCAGATGGTCATAGGCGATAGCGATTGGTTGGACGAGATGATCAATCATGCGCTGCGCCCGGAAGTCGCGGTGGTCGGCGCAAGGATACTCAGCCCCCAGGGTACGATTGTCGGGGGCGGGCAGATTCTCGGATTGGCCGGTCCGGTGGGGGCACCGTTTTATGGCGAGTCCGCGATCTCTCGTGGCTACATGCAGCGTCTGCATACGACCCAGAACTGGAGTTCGGTCAGCAGCGACTGCCTGATAGTGCGCAAGCAGGTGTTTGAGGAGCTGGGTTGTCTCGATGACGCGACGTTCACCCAGGGCCTCAGTGACGTCGATTTGTGCTTGCGTGCAGGTAAAGATGGCTACCTGGTGGTTTGGACACCTTACGCCAGCGTCATACAAACGACCGGGCAATCGTCAGCCCAACTGGAAGAAGCATTGCAGGAACGCGAACGCGAAGTTTTCTATCGCAAATGGTTGCCGCAGATTGCGCGAGATCCGGCTTACAGTCCTTCCTTGAGCCTGGGGGCTTCGAGTTTCAGTCTGGAACCTTCATTGCGCAATAACTGGAATCCCTTCTGCTCCCGCGCGTTGCCACTGATACTCGGGCTGCCGGTCAACGCCACCGCAGTTGGCCATTATCGTGTTACGGCCCCGCTGGCCGAGCTCGAAGCCAGCGGGCGGGCGATTGCCCGGATCGCCTACGAGTCGCCTTCAACTGTTGAGATCGAGCGGCTGTCGCCAGACACCATCGTGTTGCAGGGGCGCTACAGCGAGGGAGCGGCTGGTGACATCCTGCGGATGAAGAAGTACTCCGGTGCCTTACGGATTTTCGAGCTAGACGACTACGTGGTCAGTGCTCCCAAGAAAAACACCCACGCTCGTAACAAACCGGTCAACACCGAGCAGATGCTGCGCGAGGGGATTGGTTTGTGTGACCGCGTGGTGGTGACGACCCAGGCGCTGGCCGATGCCTTGTCCAGCATGCATAGCGAAATCCGGGTGGTGCCCAACATGCTGCCGCCCGAGCCGTGGGCCCGCTTGACCAGTCGGCGCGGAACATCCTCCAAGCCACGGGTTGGCTGGGGCGGCGGGACCAGCCACAGCGGCGATTTGGAAATTATCGCTGATGTGGTCCGTGAACTGGCCAATGAGGTGGAGTGGGTGTTCTTCGGTATGTGTCCCGAAGCGTTGCGGCCCTACATTCACGAGTTCCACGGTTCCGTCGGGTTGAACACCTACCCATTCAAACTGGCCAGCCTGAACCTTGACCTGGCACTGGCGCCGCTGGAGTTCCACATCTTCAACGACTGCAAGAGCAACTTGCGCCTGCTGGAATACGGCGCTTGCGGTTATCCGGTGATCTGCACCGATACCAAGGCTTACGACGGCTTCCTGCCGTGTACCAAAGTACGCAGCAACAGCACTGAGGAGTGGATCGCGGCGATCCGCATGCACCTGGCCGATCCTGACGCCAGCTACCGCATGGGCGATGAACTGCGCGAAGCGGTGCTTCGCGATTACATGCTCACTGGCGATAACTTGCAGCATTGGTTGTGGGGGTGGTTACCGGACTAGTTCTGACAACGCTTGGAAAAAGGCGACGTTAGTCGTCTTTTTTTGCCTCAATCTCCACGTCCGCAAGCCGATACAGGCAGATGGATTTCTTTTGCTTATGAGCAGTTTCATCTATCGCTGCTTGAAAAAATATCCGGTTTCTCAACAAAGCAAGGACGAGGCAAATGGCGGTGATTAATGGAACGAGCGGCGTGGATACATTGGCCGGGAGCGATGGTGACGACGAGGTCTATGGATTGGCTTCCAATGATGTACTCCTGGGCAGCGCTGGAGCGGACAGGCTGGATGGGGGGACGGGGGTTGATACGGTGAATTACTCCGCTTCGACGGCTGCCATCGACATTGATGTTCGCAACGGTGTCGGCCGGGCTGGTGTCGGTGGTGATGCGGCGGGCGATACGCTGGTCGCCATCGAAAAGGTTATCGGTACGGCCTTCGATGACAGTTTCACCAGTACGATCGGTAATTTGACCTTCGAAGGTGGTGCCGGCAACGATATCTATAACGTTGCGACCAGCGGCGTGAAAATCATTGAGCAGGACAATGGTGGCATCGACGAGCTACGTACTAGCTGGACGTTGATGACCATGGATCCTTTTATCGAAAAAATGACCTACACCGGTACTGTCAACTTCACCGGTTACGGCAACTCCAGCGACAACATTATCACGGGCGGCGCAGGTAACGACCTGTTGTTCGGTGGTGACGGAGCCGACCAGTTCTTTGGCGGTGCGGGGTTGGATGTGGCTGGTTATACCGACAGCAAGGTGGCGGTGAACATCAACCTCAAGACCGGTATTCACTCGGGCATCGCAGCGGGCGATACCTTTACCGACATCGAAGTGATTCGTGGCACAGGTGCTGCCGACACCTTCGTGGCGGACGGTCGGGCGATTGGTTTCGACGGCGGCGCGGGCATCGACACGGTGGATTATTCGACTTCTACCGAAGCGATCAATGTCGATATCCGCAATTACAAAGGCCTGCCAGGTACCGGCGGTGATGCCGAGGGCGACACGCTGGAAGGCATCGAAAAGGTTATCGGTACGGCGTTCAATGACACGTTCACCAGTACCTGGGGCGCCGTGACGATGGAAGGCGGGGCAGGGGACGATCTCTATACCGTCAATACCAGCGGCAATAAGACGATCGAGTTGGCTGACGGCGGCTACGACGAAGTGCGCACTAATC
>NZ_FOTH01000063.1:0-14794 GCF_900114515.1 Pseudomonas sp. NFACC46-3 | reverse complement strand
CCTGTGGCGAGGGAGCTTGCTCCCGCTCGGCTGCGAAGCAGTCGTAAACCGGCGGGTGCGGTGTGTCTGATGCTCCGCATTTGGCAGGTTTTGGGGCCGCTTCGCGGCCCAGCGGGAGCAAGCTCCCTCGCCACGGGGTTTGTCGATTGCCTTGAGTGAACAGCATTAGCCCCACATCGGGGAAGGGCTGTGCCTTAGGCGAACATCTCCTGCACATTCCCCATCGCCTCATCGGCGAAGCCCTGGAGGAAATCCCTGAAGCCCGACGGCGTGTGGGCGTCGGTGTGGTCGGCGATGATGGTCCAGGTGGCGCGGCAACGGTTGTCCGCCAGGGGTTCGACGCGCATGGCCGCCCACAGGTTGTCGATGCCCAGGGTGTTGTAGATCAGCGTCCAGGTCATGTGCATGGCCTGGTCGTCACGGCTGTTGAGCTGTTCCACCACCAGGTTCTGCCCATCGCGGAAGAATTTCTTGCGCAGGGACCTCACGCCCTCGCCGGTCATTTCGATGTGTTCCAGTGCCGGAATGAAATGGTTGAATCCGCCAAAATCACCTACCACGTTCCAGACGCGTGCCGCGTCGGCCGCGACCTCCACCGAGGTTTCGACCTGGCAGGCTTGGGGGTTTTTGATCAGGGTGTCGGGTTGAAATGCACTCATGGTCTTGCTCCTTGCTTTGGGTTGAGGGTGTTTCAGATGAAGTCGATGGCCTTGAGGTACTCGGCGCCGCGCCGCAGCAGGGCCGGGGATTTTTCCGGGTAGCTGGCGCCCATCTGCCGCACGCCGGCGCGGGCGTTGTCGTGGCTGATCAGCGAGATGTCGCCGATGTCCTCCTCGAAGCCGTTGAGGTAGAAACCCAGCACGCCAAACAACGCGTTGTCGGCATCGACCCGCGCCAATTGCCGTTGCCACTCGGCGACGCTGACCAACGAAAACTCCCGGCCGCTGTCGCGAAACGAGGCGACATAAGCGTCCCAGCTCAAAGGCTGTGGGTTGTGCAGATTGAACACCGCGTGCGTCGGCTGGTAACGGCTGGCGTGGAACGCGATGAAGCGGGCCAGGAAATCCACCGGCATCAGGTCGAAATTGAGTGACAGGTCTGGCACCTGGCCGAGCTGGATCGAGCCCTTGAGCATCAGCATCAAGCGATTCTTGTGGGGCTGGCAGACCCCGGTCAGGCTGTTGAAACTGATGTTGCCGGGGCGGAACAGGTTGACCCACACCCCGCGATCACGAGCCCGCTGCAGGATCCGTTCGCCGACCCATTTGGACAGGTTGTAGCCGTTCTTGATGTAGATCGGCGGCGTCTCGGCGGCCGGCTGTTCCAGCACCTGGCCGTCAGCATCCAGGGCACTGGAGGCGGACAGCGTGGAGACGAAGTTGAAGATCTTCTTGCTGCGCCCTTCACACAGGCGCAGGCACTCGAAGATCGGCTCCACGTTGTCCCGCGCCAGGGACTCGTAGTCGAGCACATGGTTGACGTGGGCGGCGTTGTGCACCAGCGCGCCGAAGGTGCGGTCTATGCGGGTGTAGACGTCGTCTGGCAGGCCCAATTGCGGTTGGGTGATGTCGGCGGCGTACACACTGACGCGGTCCAGGTCCAGGTGGGTCAGGTGATTGTCCCGCAGGGCTTGGGAGAAGCGCTCGGCCGCGCTTTGTTCAGCGCTCGCACGCACCAGGCACGCGACTTCGGTGGCGCCCCAGGCCAGCAGTGCCTCGACGATATGCACGCCGAGAAAGCTGTTGGCGCCAGTCACCACCACTTTGTGCACATCGCCGCATTGGCTGATGGGCAGCGGATCGAGGTTGAGTTCGGCCTCGGCATCGATGAAGGCTTGGGGGCTGAGGATCGAGGCACTGTTTTGATCAGGATCGTCCAGCAACTTGGCCAAGGTCATCAGCGTCGGCGCTTCGATAAAGCGGTTGATCGACAGGCTGCGGCCGAACACCTGGCGGATGCTCAACAACAGTCGCGACAGCAGGATCGAATGCCCGCCGAGGTTGAAGAAGCTTTCGTCGGTGGCGATGTCCTCGACGGGTAGTTCAAGCAGCTCTGCCCACAGTTGCTGCAATTGCGTCTCCAGGGCGTTCTGTGGCTGGCGGCGTTGGCCATCGACCTGCACCTGCACCGCCATGGTGAGCAAGGCCCGGCGGTCGACCTTGCCGTTGCTGGTGTACGGCAGGCTCGGCAGTTCGACGTAGGCGGCCGGGTGCATGTAGCTGGGCAAGTTGTTCTGCACGTGATCGCGCAACGCCTGGAGGGCGTCGCCGGAGTGCTCGGGATGAACCAGGAACGCCAGGATTCGCCGCCGTTCATCGACCCCCACTGCCACTTGGCGAAACAACTGGCTATCACGCAGGCAGTGTTCGATCTCCTCGGGCTCGACCCGAAAACCGCGGATCTTCACCTGGTTATCGCGCCGGCCACACAGTTCGATGCCGTTGTCGGTCCACTGGCCGATATCACCCGTGCGATAAACCCGCAGCACTTGCCCGGTGGGCAGTGTCAGGTCGAGGTAGCGCGTCGCGGTCAGTGTCGGGTCATTCAAATAACCCAGCCCGACGCCTGGGCCGGCGATGTACAGCTCGCCGGGCACACCTTGGGGAACCGGCTGCAACTGTTCGTCCAGGATCAAGACCTGGCCATTGGCGATGGGCACGCCGAGGTTGCGGTTGTTGTCGCCGACGCCGAACTGTCGTGTGGTCGCCAACACTGTGGTTTCGGTCGGGCCGTAGATGTTGTGGAACTGGCATTGTGGCGCGAGCTGTTCGATCACGAACGGTTCACAGACATCGCCACCGGTGATCAGGTGCGCCAGGCCCAGCGGTGCATCAAGGGGCATGACGCTCAGCAGCGCAGGCGGCAGAAAGGCGTGGCTGATGTGCTGCTGGTGAATCAACGCGACCAATTGCTGCGGATCGCGGCGCTGGTCTTCGCTGGGCACCACCAGCAAGGCGCCGTGGATGAACGTCGGCAGGATATCCAGCAGCGACGCATCAAAGTTGATGGTGGAAAACTGCAACGCCCGGCTGTCGCGCTGCAACCCGACGTAGTCGCCGTACCAGGCACAGAAATGACTGAGGTTGCGGTGGCTGAGCAACACGCCCTTGGGCTGGCCGGTGGTGCCAGAGGTGTAGATCGCCACAGCCGGTTCGTCGCTGTCCACTGTGCGGCGAATCAACGAGGCTGGGATGCCTGGCTTGGGCGATGGCAGTTGATGGACATTCAGCGTTGGCACCGACAGGTCGCCCAGGTCGCTATCGCCGTCGTGCAGCAGCAGGTCCGCCTGGGCATTTTCCAGGATGAAGCGCCGACGTTGCGCCGGATGCTGCGGGTCCAGCGGCAGGTACACCGCCCCACAGCCCAGCACCGCCAGGATCGCCGCATACAGGTGCGCGGACTTGGGCAGGCAGACACCGATCACCAAGGGGCGCTTGGCCGCGCCGCTTAACCTCTGCAACATCGGCTGTTGCAACCCCAGCGCCAGGCGGCGCAAGGATTTGTAGTCGATGAATTGCCCATCGACCCACAGGGCTGGTTGCGCCGCGTCGTCGAGCATGCGCTGTTCAATGCTGTGCATCACCGGCATGTCGGCGGCGGCGAGCAGCCAAGGTACTGGCGGCCGATTGAGGCCGTGCTCGAACGCCAGCGGCTCCAGCGCGTCGAGCCCGAGCAGGGGCTGCTCGACAGCGTCAGCGTGCACCGTCGGCCAGTGATCGAAGCAGGTGTCATCCCGGGATAACTGGCTGACCAGCCGTGCGCCGGTCTCGACCACTGTCGCCAGGGTACGCAACCGCAGGGACTGACCGTTGCCATCGCTTTGCGGCGCAATCACCTCCTGGCACAACAGCCGCTGCGCGCCGTCGCGAAATATCACCATCGGTTGCGGCAATACCTCGCCGGGTAGCGTGCGCAGCACCACGCGCACCTGGAGGCATGAGCGGGCTTCAATGGCCCGCGGTGTCGTACCGTCGTCGATCAACAAGTCGACCATACCGTGGTTGGCCGGCGATTGCCGATCCACGATGCCGTGGCCGTGCAGCTCCAGTTCGCGGGCCAGTTCGGCCATGGCCTGGCTGGTACCAGGCACTGCAATTTCGAGGCGTTTCATCGAAAGGTCCTCATGGAGTCAGGTAATCAGCGAGGGCGTCGCGTACGCAGGGGGACGCGAGCATCGAGCTGCTGCGGAAAAAACGCGTGATGTTGCCCACCAACGGGTGAAAACGATTGATGGGGTAGGCCAGCGCACTGGCGTCTTCACGCAGCGATTGGCGTACCGATTCGTCAACGGGCAGGTGCGCGATCAGTTCGATGTCGAACGCTTGCTGCAGGTCGCTCGCCAGGTACTGGACGACGAACCCGGGCATCAAGCGTGCAATCGCCGCGCGGTCCTCTTCGGGCGCGGTGCGCCAGTAGATCTGCACCAGTCGCGTCCAGAAACCGGAGTGGCGGCCCTCGTCGAGCAAGTGATCGGCCATCAGTCCCTTGATCGAGGCCTTGACCGAGTCGTCCCGGGCGAAGGCCGCCACTTCGTTAGTGACGGTGTTCTCGGCAATGGCGATGCAGATCAGCTCCACGGCGCTGAGCAAATGTTCCGGCGCCTGGGCCAGGGTCGCCGGTATCGCGCGGCTGAGTTCGATCTGCCCCGGCAACGGGATCGGTGCGATGCCGGTCATGTCGATGGTCTGCTGCATGAAGTCCATCGCCACCAGCGCGTGATAATCCTCGTCCACCACCACGGTCATCGCGTCGTAGCGGCAGGCGAACGGGAATTCGATGCCGAAGCGGTTCTTGGCAATGCGGCGGGCGGTGTGGTCCACCAGTTCGGTCTCGAAAATCACCACGTCGTTGATGAACTTGTAAAGGCTCTGCACCAGCACAAAGTCGCGCAATTGCGGGCAGTGGCTGAGGAAGGTCTGGCTGTGCACCAGCGGCTGGCGGCTCATGGGGAAGATCAGCTTGTCGTCGTTTTCGACCCGCCGCCGTGGCCGGGTACGGATCGTAGCGCGACTTTCCCAAGCGTCGGCGAAGGATTGGTATTCGACAGCGTTCATGGCATCACCTGTGCAACCGGCTGGGTCATGCTCTGGCGCAAGCCATCCCACAGGGCCGCGCGGCTGTGGACAGCGGCGAGCGCGGCGACCAGTACTTCGGTTTCGCGCTGTGGGTCGCCATCGATCAGCCGGGCCAACAACTTTTCTGCCGCCGGGCCATGGTCTTCGGAATCGACTTCGATGTGCCGTTGCAGGTAATAACGAAAGGTCGGCGCCTGATCCAGGCCAATGCCCCAAGCGTCGAGCATGCGCTGGAACATCTGCGGGATGACACTCTCGCGACCGTGCACGAAGGCGGCGGCCACACTGTGGGCCGGTGCGTGCAGAGCGGTGTGCAAGGTCTGGCGGACAAACCGCGCCGCCGCCGGTTCGACCTCCACGCTGTCCAGCGCCGTCTCGGGGCTGACGCCTTCCTGTTGCAGGGTGATGAATTGCTCGATCGCGCGGGTATCGGCACCGATTTCCCGCATGGCGTCCAAGTACAGTTCGAAATGGCTGCAATAGCCTGCGCCGGGGCGGTCATCCGACTCTTCCCCCAGCACGATTTCATTGATCAAGCGTGCCGCGTGCGGGTCGGCCGGCGGCAGCCAGGGCAGGTGGACGCAGGTGAGTTCGCGTTGCAGCCGCTTGGTCAGCGACATAAAGTCCCAGACGGCAAAGACATGGCTTTCCATAAAGCGGCGTAACAGATCGATTGATGTAATCTCGGAAAAAACCGGGTGTTGGCCAAGTTCGTGTTTTTTCAGGGATAGTTGTTCTTTGGATGGCTGCATCGGAACGTCCTCATCAATGATGTTTTGTCCGGAAGGTTGCTCGTTGTTTAATTAAGACGAGCGGGAGCCTGAACCGGAATCCATGAATTACCCAAGTGGCTTAAGTGTTCGCTTTCAGTACGTGTTGTGGGCTTGTGTTGCCTGTGTTTAAAGGGTTTGTCAAAAAGCGAAAGGGTCGCAAGTAACGCGACGAATAAAAAGCTAATGCATGAAACAAGTTGTCGGCAAGTATTTTTTTAATTATTTAAAGTTGATGTTTTATTGGGCGCGAAGAGGGCTTTTAAAACTTTTTATATAAGTTTTATTTGGGCGAAGAAGCTCCTTCCGATTTGCGAGTATCAGAATCGAATAGTTCGAGTGAATGCCTCACTCGGAGCACTTCAGGGATCGGGGAGTTAATAACTTTTATGTTATGGGCAGGACGTCGGTCGGACATCCGATCATCCCGCCGGTTGGACGACGCTCCTTGCGTATTGGCTTCGATTCGTCTGGCCTCAGCCAGGCGTTGACTTCTTCAGGTCTGTTTTGAATCGACAAGCGCAAGAGTGAGCCCAAATCGATGGCAGTGCCATTGAACTGATGGGACGGCGAGTCGCGGCCACGGCCAGGCCGCGCCGCGCAGGCGACAAGTGAGTCGGAAGGATATGTAAGAAATTTTTACGCCGGACGGAGCGCCGACGTGGGATCACAGCTTCGACAACTGTTCCAAGTACCGGCGCATGGTGACAGAGGCTTTTTCCAGGTGCCGTTCCAGCAATACGATCGCTTTATCGATGTCTTTGGTTCGCGCGGCCTCGAGCAGCGCGCGATGATCGTCCTGGCTCAACTTGCCCAGGCCCATGGACGACAGATGAAAGCGCAGGAAGCGCTCTTCTTCATTGAGCTCGCGCTCGATCAGGTCCAGCAGCTTGCTGTTGGGGGCCTTGTGATAAAGCGACATGTGGAACAGCCGGTTGAGCTTGCCGATCTCGGCGTGTTCGGTTTCCGTCTCCAGCTGTTCGATGTACTGGGCGGCCATTGCCAGGTCGCTGTCATCGAGCAAGGGGATGGACAGGCGCAAGGCGAACGATTCCAGGACCGAACGCAGGGCATAGGTTTCTACCGCATTGTTGGTGATCAACGGTGCCACGACGGCGCCCTTATGCTGAACCACATTGAGCAGTGACTGCGCTTCGAGCTGGCGCAACGCCTCGCGCACCGGCATGCGGCTCACGCCGAACAGGTCGGCCAGTTCCTGCTGGCGCAGGGCGGTACCGCAAGGCAAGCGTCCATCGAGGATGGCCTCGCGCAGAGACTCTTCGATGATCGAGCGTGCCTGGTCAGCGGGAATGGGGCCGTTGATCTGGATAGTGCTGAGCGGTTTGGGCTTCTGTGTCACGACAACGCACCCTGATTGGTAGTAAAAATTGGATCCAGGCTCACGTTAGTTACAGGTTGGTGAGCCGTCAAAGTCTCTCGACCGGAGGTTCCTGAACTAAAGTTTAGTCTGCCTGCGGTGATTGCACCTTGCCATTGTCTTTTAGTGGGCCAGGCGTCACCATCCAACGAATTTCCAACGACCCTTTTCGGACGTATTTCCCTTGGCTGCACCGTTCCCTGTCCTCAGGTCCTTGCGCTGGCTATGTTCGGCATTGTTGCTGGCCGGCCTGATGCTGGGCGGCCTGCAGGCCGACTGGGACTTTGCGCAGATCAGCCGACGGGCGCAAGCGTTATATGGTCCCTTGGGCGAAGGTCAGCAACGGATCGACGCATGGCAGCAACTGTTGGCGACCCAGAAACAGATTCCGGAACTCGAACAGCTCAAGGTGGTGAACCTGTTTTTCAACAAACAGGTGCGCTACGTGGAAGACATCGACCTGTGGCGTGAAGTCGACTACTGGGAAACCCCGATCCAGGCCCTGTGGAAGGGCGCCGGTGATTGTGAAGACTACGCCATCGCCAAGTACTTCAGCCTGCGTCATCTCGGGGTGTCCAGTGACAAGCTGCGCATCACCTACGTCAAGGCCTTGCGGCAGAATCGTGCGCACATGGTGCTCACCTACTACGCCACGCCCGAGGCGATGCCGCTGGTACTCGACAGCCTGATCGACGGCATCCTGCCGGCCAGCCAGCGAACCGACTTGCTCCCGGTCTACTCTTTCAATGCCGAAGGGCTGTGGCTGCCGGGCGCCAAGGGCAACAAGAAAGTGGGTGACACCAAGCGCCTGTCCCGGTGGCAGGATGTGTTGAAAAAAATGCAGGCCGAAGGTTTTCCGGTCGAGACGACTAACTAGGAGCGCGCGCTCAGATGTCCTTGTTCAAACAGCTGTTGATCGCTATCTGTCTGTTCCTGGTGGTTGCCTTCAGCGGCAGCTTCATGGTCAGCCTGGAGAGCTCGCGAGCCCAGTACGTCAACCAGTTGCGCTCCCACGCCCAGGATGCGGCCACGGCGCTGGCCCTGTCGCTGACGCCGAACATCGACGACCCGGCGATGGTGGAGCTGATGGTCAGCTCGATCTTCGACAGCGGCTACTACGCCAGCATCCGCGTGGTCGACGTGGCCACCGACAGGACCCTCGTCGAGCGCACCGGCACGCCGGACGCCGGCAGCGTGCCGCAATGGTTCGTCAAGCTGATCGGCCTGGAACCGGCCGGTGGCGATGCCATCGTCAGCCGCGGCTGGGAACAGGCGGCGCGGGTTGAAGTGGTCAGCCACCCGATGTTCGCCCTCGCCAAGCTGTGGCAGAGCGCCTTGGGCAGCCTGGGTTGGCTTTTGCTGTGTGGCGCCGTGAGCGCGGTGCTGGGGGCCTTGCTGCTGCGTCGCCAGCTCAAGCCGCTGGACTACATGGTGCATCAGTCCCATGCCATTGCCCGTCGCGAATTCCTGAGCCTGCCGGAGCTGCCGCGCACGCCTGAACTGCGCCGGGTGGTGCAGGCGATGAACCAGATGGTCGAGAAGCTCAAGGCGCTGTTCCAGGAGCAGGCCGAGCGCAGCGAGAAACTGCGGGTCGAGTCCTACCAGGACAACCTCACGGGCCTGGCCAACCGGCGTTATTTCGAAATGCAGCTCAATGCCCGGGTGAGCAACCCGGAGCAGGCCAGTTCCGGTTATCTGCTGTTGTTGCGGGTCAAGGACCTGGCCGGTTTGAACCAGCGGTTGGGCGGGCAGCGCACCGACCAGTTGCTCCAGGCCGTGGGTGAGCAATTGCTGCGTGAATGTGCGCGGTATCCGGAAACCCACAACTTGGTCACGCGTATTCGCGGTGGAGAGTTTGCGGTGTTGGCACCTGGGCTGGTGCGCGAGGAAGCGTTGCAACTGGCGCAGAACCTTGAGGCTGCATTGGCGAGCCTGCATGCGACCGGTGCGACGGATGTGGCGTCGGTGGCCTCCATCGGGCTGGCGCCGTTCGTCCATGGCGACTCGCCGCAAGCGGTGCTGCAGCTCGGCGACCAGGCCCTGGCCCAGGCCGAAAGCCAGGGCGAACCGGGTTGGGCCTGCCTGGATCACAGCGCGGTGGCCAGCGTCGGTGACGATCACCATGCCTGGCACACGCTGCTCGACCAGGCTTTGAATCATCAGCGCTTCGAGCTGTACTTCCAGCCGGTGGTGGCCGCCCGGGACACCCAGGTGGTGTTGCATTACAAAGTGCTGTCGCGGTTGCTCGACGAGCAGGGCCAGACCATCCCTGCCGGGCGTTTCCTGCCCTGGTTGGAGCGCTTCGGCTGGACCGCGCGCCTGGACCGTTTGATGCTCGAACAAGTGCTCAGGCAAATGGCCGGGCATGAGCAATCCCTGGCGTTGAACCTGTCTTCGGCGACCTTGGCCGATCCGCAGGCGCTGAACAAGATCTTTGAGATCCTGCGGGCGCATTCCAACCTCGGGTCGCGCTTGACCCTGGAGATTGGCGAAGAGCAACTGCCGGAGCAAGCGGTGCTGGAGCAGTTGACCCGGCGTCTGCGCGAACTTGGCTTTTCCTTGAGCCTGCAGCGTTTTGGTGGGCGGTTCAGCATGATCGGCAATTTGTCGCGGCTGGGGCTGGCTTACCTGAAGATCGATGGCAGCTATATCCGCGCGATTGATCAGGAAAGTGATAAACGTTTGTTCATCGAGGCTATCCAGCGCGCGGCCCACAGTATTGACTTGCCGTTGATCGCCGAGCGGGTGGAGACGGAGGGGGAGCTGGCGGTGATTCGTGAGATGGGGTTGTTTGGGGTGCAGGGGCAGTTGGTTGGGGAGCCTCGGCGGTGGGGGTGATCCTGAAACATTGATCGTTCCACCACTCCGCGTGGGAATGTAGCCAGGGACGCTCCGCGTCCCGGAGCGATAGCGTAAGCCCATACAACACGATCCCCTGTGGCGAGGGAGCTTGCTCCCGCTGGCCTGCGAAGCAGGCCCCCAGCAGCTCTTCAGGCAGACCGCGTTGCCTGGTTTTGCGACTGCTGCGCAGCCGAGCGGGAGCAAGCTCCCTCGCCACAGGGATCGGGTTGTGTCATTTGAGGTTAGATCAACCCCTTCTCATCATCGTCGATCAACCGGCTCAACCCGCCCAAGGCTTCCCGGGCCTGGGTGCGGTCCATCAGCTTGGCCTGGGCCGCCGGTGGCAGGTCGGTGACGCGGATGACGCCTTTGCTGGTCAGCACCTGGATCAAGTCATCGAGTACCCGGATCATCTCCAGGTCGCTTTGTTTGAGCTGCTTGAGGCTGTTTTCCACCGCCTGGTTGGCGAACCAGTCCTGGATCTCGTGGTTGTCGGCCGGCAAGGTCTCGGTGGCCTCGGCGTAAGCGGTGGCTTCTACGCGCACCAGCAGGCCTTGTGCATCGCGTTGCACATAAAACATCGGGCATCCCTCATGTATGAAGCGGCGTCATGCTGGGCAGCATAGGCCAACTGTGGGGGAGTATGAACACTTATCCCGTGGCGAGGGAGCTTGCTCCCGCTGGGGCGCGAAGCGGCCCTGTTTTTAGGGGCTGCTGCGCAGCCCAGCGGGAGCAAGCTCCCTCGCCACGGTTTTGTGTCAGGTTCAGCTGTTGTTGTGATCGACCTTGATGGTCGGGTCGCTGCCGGCGATCAACGAGTTCAGGTTCACGTTCGACCAGTTGTTGCCTTCGAGCTTGATCGTCACGTCCGGGGTCGCGGCGCCGCCGTTGGTGGTGTTGAACTGGCCGGAAGTGCTGACTTGCAGCGACGACACGCCGTCGACCGTACTGATTTTCAGGAAGTGGTCGATAGTGCTGCCGCTTTCGCCCTGCAACAGATCCCGCAGGTCGATCCGGTCACCTTCGCCGGCGTTGAAGTTCTTGATCACGTCGGTGCCGGTGTCGCCGGACTTCCAGACAAAGGTATCGCCGCCCAGACCGCCGATCAGGGTGTCATTGCCCTGGCCGCCGATCAGTGTGTCGTTACCTGTGCCACCCAGCAGGATGTCATTGCCCTTGCCACCGTTGAGCGTGTCGTTGCCGCCCTGGCCGAAAATGATGTCGTTGCCGGCGCCGCCCAGCAGGGTGTCATTGCCATCGTGGGCACCGGACACATCGAACGCGGTGTAGTGTTCGGTGATGTACTGGTGCACGTTGCTGGTGGTGACCTTGCTGACGTCCACTCCGCTCTGTTGGGCGACGAAGGCCTGGATGGCCTGGTAGCCCTCGCCGGTAACGCCGTTGAAGCTCACCAGGTCGCCGAACAGGATGTCGTTGCCGTTGCCGCCGTTGACCGTATCGGCGCCCGGCAGGGTCGCTTCGGTGTGGCCGATGATCGAGTTGGCCAGGTTGTTCGGGTCGATGTTGGTCTGCGGCGACGAGTCCGAATCGTAGGGTTTGAGGTCGTTCAGGGTGACATCGCTGTTCAGGCCGATGGCTTCGACGGTGCTCAGGTTTTTGAGCAGCGTGAAACTGTCGGTCGAGCCTGCCGCCGAGTCGACGTAGTTCCAGTATTCGCCATAACCGGTGCCGCCCTGGTTCGACAATTCAAAGGTGCCATTGCCCTCGGCATGCACCACGCCCACGTAGCTATCGGTCCACTTCTTGCCGTTTTTGGTCGACAGGTACATCTTGCCGTCTTCGTAGATGGTGTACTTGTGCGTGCTGTCGATCGTCTGGGTGTAGTACTTGCCGACGCTGTAATTGGCCGCGCTCAAGACGTCATCGAGTTTGACGGAGTCATAAAGCGTCGGATTGACCTGTTCGTTGGTCTGGTAGTAAGTCGGCTTGCCGTCGGTAATGAAATACGTCAGGTTCTTCGCCCCGGTATTGTTCAGGGCTTCGGTACTCTTGAAGAAGTTCGCCGTGGTCTTGAACACGTCTTCATAGTTGGTACCACCGCCGGACACCATCGAGTCGAGCAGGTCCTTGAGCTGGGTCAGGGCGTCCGAGTCGTTGAGGTTGACCGAGACCGCGCTGTTCACCTGGCTGTCGAAGTCCGCGAGGAAAATATTCACCGTCCCGGAGTTGCTGCCCAGGCTCTGCTTAAGGGTGTTGAACACCGAGGTCAGCGAGGCCTTGGCCGCGGCGATGGACGAGTCGCTCATGCTGCCGGAGCTGTCGACCATGAAGGCGATGTTGTAGTTGACGCCCGGTACTACGGTCAGCCCGCCAATGTCGGCGACGACGATGTCGTTGCCGTCGGTGCCGGTGACGTTGTCACTGCCCGACGTGGCGGTGACGGCGTTATAGGTCGCCGGGTGCACGGTGACGGGGATCTGCGCCGTGCTTGTGGCCGAGCCGCCGAGGGCTTCGGTGGAGGTCGATGTCACGGTCAGGTTGAACTGGCCGTTGTAGTAGGCCGGCGGCGTCAGGGTCAGGCTGCCCAGGTTCCAGCCACTGACCGATGCTTCGCCGTTGCTGCCCACGGTCGCGAAGTGGCCCGCGCCATCGCTCAGCACACTGCCTTCGGGCATGCCGCCAATCTTCACGCTCAGGCTTTCGGAGCCGTCGGTGTCGGTCAGGGCGGTGGTGATTTTCGACAGGTGCACGCTGGTGCCTTCGGCGCCTTCGTTGAGCTTGAAGCCGTCGTAGTAGCCTTCGCCGTTGGTGCCGTGCAAATCGGAGACCGTCACGCCGGCGTTCGTCAGGTCGGTCACGCCGGTATACAACGGCACGCCGGCGCCGTTCAGGTCGACCGGTGTGCTGCCGTTGACCGACAGGTTCACGTCATAACTGCCCGGGCCGGTCTGGTTGTGGTGGTAGATGTCCAGGGTGTAGTAGCCGCTGGTGGTCGGGGTAAACGAACCGTTCAACTGACCACCCGCGCCCCAGGTGGTTGCCGCGACGGTTTTGCCGCCGATGGTGACCAGCAGGCTGTCGTCGCCGGTACCACTGAAGGTATAGGTCTTGCCGGCTTCGAGGAAAATCAGGCCCGAGGTTTTCGATGCAGTGCCCGGGTTGACGTTGCTGTCCGATTGTACGTTGGTCACGGTGCCGCTGCTGTTCGGCGTGCCGGCGGCATCGATAACCGACTTGAGCGTGCCGGACGGCGCGCCGCTGCCATCGGTGCCCAGGCCCGACAGGCCGGTCCAGACTTCCTTGATCAAACCGGTGGAGGTCACGTTGTTGCCGGCCACGTTGAGGGTCGGAGCGTCGGCGACTGGCGTGATGTCGATCTTCACGGTGCCGGTATTGCCCAGTGCCTGGCCGTCGGTTGGCTGGAACTTGACCTGTGCGTAGTCGGCCTGGTTGTTGCCCGTGCTGCTGCCAACATAACCATTGGCACCGGATTCGTTGGCGTCCGGAGTGAAGCGCAGCTTGCCGGCGTCGATGTCAGCCTTGGTGAAGGTCTGGTTGTTGGCCACGTCTTTCCAGGTTGCACCGTCCAGATACTGCAACTTGCCATCGGCCGGCAGCTCGGTGATTTTCACACCCAGGCTGGTGGCGGAGTTGTCCACGTCGCTGATGCCGAACGTCGACCAGCCGAGGACCAGTGAAGTGTCTTCGGTACCGGTCACCGCGCCGCCGGTGGCCACCGGCGCGTCATTGACCCCGACCACGTTTACGGTGGTGGTGGCGGTGTTGGAGTAGCTCGCGCCGTCGGTCACCGTCACGGTGATGATGCGCGGCACGGTACTCGGATCTTCGCTGTTGTTGATGAAGCTGATGTTCTTGATCTGCTGCATGTAGTCGGCCAGCGTCGCATTGCCCGTCAGCGTCAGGACGACCTTGCCGTCGGTGCTGTTGGCGTTGATGCTGATGCCATTGACGCTGTTGCCCAGGTTCAGCGCATCGCCAGGCTGACGGTTGGTCAGCACGATGGTCGCGCCGGTCAGCAGGGTGCTGTCCGGGTCAGTGATGCTCAGGTCGGTGTCGGCGATGGACACGCCCGGGCCGGTGGTGCCTTCGGTGAAGGTCACCTGGTAATCGGCACCGGTCTTGCCGCTGGAGTTGTTGGCGTCCAGGTCAAGTGCCGGTGGCGCATCGTTGTCGATGATCGAGGTGCTGACGCTGCCGTTGGTGCCGCTGACCGCCAGGTGCTCGAAGTTGCCACCGGTGGCCGAGTCGATCTTGACCACGAAGTTTTCGGTGCCTTCGGTGATCTTGTCGTCCAGCGTTGCCACGTTGAAGGTGGCGCTGGTGGCGTTGGCCGGGATCTTCACGGTGTAGACACCGGTGAAGTCTGTGCCGTCGGCGGCGGTGCCGCTGTAGACGATCTTGAGGGTCACCTCGGTTTGCGCCGGGTTCGTCAGGCTGACGGTATAGGTGGCCGCCTGGCCTTCGGCGACTGACGTGCTGCCAGTGATGCTGACGGTGGTGTTGTCGACAGTGTCGCCCACGGCCGTCGACGCGCCTGTCTTATCGACACCGATCGCTTCGAGGTTGCCGCCGGACGCCGATTTGATCGACTCGGTGACGGATGGTACGCCGGTGTAGACATCGTTGCCGACGGCGACGTCCAGCACGCCCGAACTTGCGCCCGCGGCGATGGTGATGGTTTTGCCGCTGTCGAGCGTGACCGTCACAGGACCGTTTTGCGCGGTGACTGGATTGCCATTGGCGTCGGT
>NZ_FOTH01000029.1:0-74849 GCF_900114515.1 Pseudomonas sp. NFACC46-3 | reverse complement strand
TGTCAAGCGGTTATTTTCAGAAGTTTTCAAAGTTTCGCTTCGGAAACATCAACAACTTCAACCACTTGCGCTTCCGATCTCTCGTTAGCGGGAGGCGAATTCTACAGCGTTACTCGCTGCTGTCAACACCTCTTTTTCACCGCTTTCGACCGAGAAGATCGAACCGCCGATAGAGCCAAACAACACCGCTCCACCTGCTCCTTCCGGGCTTCGATGAACTGAAGCCCTGCACCTTCGAAACCTACTTAACTCATTGAATCTCAAGGAGTTTTCCGTTTCGACTGCGCCGGAAGTGGGGCGAATTATAGACTTCCAGAATCTGCCGTCAACACCTATTTTCAGCTTTATTCAGATTTCAGCGTAATACGCGCAAAAGCCTTCTTGCCGGCCTGACATACATGAGTAGAACCCAGCTCATATATATAGGCGCGATCCACAACTACACCATCTATACGCACACCACCCGAGCCCAGGAGATCTCGCGCCACCGCAGCGTTCTTGACCAAGCCTGCTTTATTAAGGACTGCCGCAATCGGCATATCCTCGGCAGCAGTCAGCTCGATCTCCGGCAGATCATCCGGCAGCTCACCATCCTTCATACGATTACCCGCCGCGCGATGAGCATTGGCCGCAGCCTCCTCACCGTGGAAACGAGCAACAATCTCTTCGGCCAGCTTGATCTTGATGTCTCGCGGATTGGCTCCCGCCTCGACATCGGCACGGAACGCATTGATCTCATCCATGGACCGGAAGCTCAACAGCTCGAAGTAACGCCACATCAGCACATCAGGAATGGAGACCAGTTTGCTGTACATGACGCCGGGCGCTTCCTGAATACCTACGTAGTTGCCCAGCGACTTGGACATCTTCTTCACGCCATCCAGACCTTCCAGCAATGGCATGGTCAGAATGCATTGCGCCTCCTGACCATAGCCACGCTGCAACTCACGCCCCATCAACAGGTTGAACTTCTGGTCAGTACCGCCGAGCTCAACGTCCGCGCGCAACGCGACCGAGTCATAACCCTGTACAAGCGGGTAGAGGAACTCATGGATGGCAATTGGCTGATTGGATTTATAGCGCTTGTCGAAATCATCGCGCTCGAGCATACGAGCTACGGTGTATTGAGACGTCAGGCGAATGAAATCCGCCGGCCCCATTTGATCCATCCAAGTGGAGTTGAAAGCCACTTCAGTCTTGGCCGGATCAAGAATCTTGAAAACCTGAGTCTTGTAGGTCTCGGCATTATCGAGAACCTGCTCACGAGTCAGCGGTGGGCGCGTAGCACTCTTGCCACTTGGATCACCGATCATCCCGGTGAAGTCACCTATAAGGAAGATGACCTGGTGCCCCAGATCCTGGAACTGGCGCAGCTTATTAATAAGCACGGTATGACCCAGGTGCAGATCGGGCGCCGTTGGATCGAAACCGGCCTTGATACGCAGCGGCTGCCCGCGCTTGAGCTTTTCGATCAGCTCGGACTCGACCAACAGTTCTTCCGCACCACGTTTGATCAGCGCTAGCTGCTCTTCAACCGACTTCATAACAGACCCGTAAGGCTCAGATTCAAAGGGCCCCAACCATACAAGATCGCGCACCAAATACAAGGTTTGCCCGGCGCGCGGACGCCAATCCACAGAACAGAGCGTCCGCGGGCTTGCTTCGCAGGGGATTTGGTTATATTTTATACAGTTATTTCATCTTCATCATGTCATTCATCTTTTCCAATTCATCTTTTCAAAAGTCAAAATTACCTATGACCACAGAACCGTCTAAAGCGCCACCGCTTTACCCAAAGACCCACCTGCTTGCCGCAAGTGGCATCGCAGCCCTCCTTAGCCTGGCGCTCCTGGTGTTTCCCTCCAGCGATGTTGAAGCCAAAAAGACGACTCTGAGTCTTGAACTGGAAAGCCCTGCTGAACAACTGACACAAGAACAAGACGCCGCCGAAGCCGTTCAAGCCACAAACGAACCGGCCGCCTCTCCTTTTGCGCAGATTGAAAACAGCCCGCAAGACACCACCGAGGCAGCCGCTCAGGTAGAAGCGCCTGTTGCAGAAGAAAAGAAGGGACCAGACCATCGCGAAGTGATTGTTGCCAAGGGCGACACACTTTCCACCCTCTTCGAAAAGGTTGGCCTGCCCTCGACTTCGGTCCATGAAATCCTGGCCAGCGACAAGCAAGCCAAGCAGTTCACTCAACTGCAGCGCGGCCAGAAACTCGAATTCGAACTCAATCCAGACGGACAGCTGACCAACCTGCACACCAAGCTGAGCGACCTGGAAAGCATCACCCTGACCAAAAACGACAAGGGTTATGTATTTAACCGCGTCACCGCCAAGCCTACCGTTCGCTCGGCCTACGTTCATGGCGTCATCAACAGCTCATTGTCCCAGTCGGCTGCTCGTGCCGGCCTTTCCCATAGCCTGACCATGGACATGGCCAGCGTATTTGGCTACGACATCGACTTCGCCCAGGACATTCGCCAGGGTGACGAGTTCGACATCATCTATGAGCAAAAAGTGGTCAATGGCAAGAGTGTCGGCAACGGTCCGATTCTTTCCGCGCGCTTCACCAACCGTGGCAAGACGTACACCGCAGTGCGCTACACCAACAAGCAAGGCAACAGCAGCTACTACACTGCCGACGGCAACAGCATGCGCAAGGCCTTCATCCGTACACCGGTTGATTTCGCCCGTATCAGCTCGAAGTTCTCCGCCGGTCGCAAGCATCCAATCCTGAACAAGATCCGCGCCCATAAAGGTGTCGACTACGCCGCCCCCCGCGGTACGCCAATCAAGGCCGCCGGCGACGGCAAGGTATTGCTTGCCGGACGTCGTGGCGGTTATGGCAACACCGTGATCATCCAGCACGGCAATACCTATCGCACGCTGTACGGCCACATGCAGGGCTTCGCCAAAGGCGTGAAGACAGGCGGCACTGTCAAGCAAGGCCAGGTTATTGGATACATCGGCACTACCGGCCTGTCCACCGGACCGCACTTGCATTATGAGTTCCAGGTCAACGGCGTCCACGTCGACCCACTAGGCCAGAAACTGCCGATGGCCGATCCGATCGCCAAGGCCGAGCGCGCGCGCTTCCTGGCCCAAAGCCAACCCTTGATGGCTCGCATGGATCAAGAGAAAGCCACCATGCTGGCCTCGAGCAAGCGCTAAGCATGGCGCTCTATATCGGTGTGATGTCCGGGACCAGCCTGGATGGCTTGGACATCGCACTGATCGAACTGACCCCGGCGATCAAATTGATCGCCACGCACTACATTCCAATGCCCGCCGCACTGCGCACCGAATTGCTCGGATTGTGCAGCAGCGGGCCCGATGAGATCGCCCGCTCCGCCATTGCCCAGCAAAGCTGGGTAAAGCTGGCTGCACAGGGTATCCATACCCTGCTCAACGAACAGAAACTCAAGCCTGAAGACATCACGGCGGTCGGCAGCCACGGCCAGACCATCCGCCATGAACCAGCCCGCGGATTTACCGTACAGATTGGCAATCCGGCCTTGTTGAGTGAGTTGACCGGCATCGCCGTCGTCAGCGACTTCCGCAGCCGCGACGTCGCCGCCGGTGGACAAGGCGCCCCGCTGGTTCCGGCATTTCACGAAGCACTGTTCGAAGAACGAGTCGGCAATCGCGCCGTGCTGAATGTCGGCGGTTTCAGCAATCTCAGCCTGATAGAGCCCGCAAAACCAGTAGCTGGTTTCGACTGTGGTCCAGGCAACGTATTGCTCGATGCCTGGATACACCAACAACGAGGCGAGCATTTCGATCGGGACGGTCAATGGGCTGCCAGCGGGAAAGTCGAGCCAGCCCTGCTCAAGGCACTGCTCAGAGATCCTTTTTTCGTCACCAAGGGGCCGAAAAGTACCGGCCGTGAGGTCTTCAACCTGCCTTGGCTGAGTCAGCATTTGTCGCAGTTGCCAACCTTCGCCCCGGAAGACGTACAGGCGACGCTGCTCGAACTGACTGCCCTGACCATCGTCGAATCCCTTCAACATGCCCAGTCCAATACTCAAGAGTTGCTGGTCTGTGGCGGCGGCGCGCACAACCAGGCGCTCATGAAGCGCCTGGCTGAGTTGCTGCCGGATACCAAGGTCAGCAGTACGGCGGTGTATGGCGTGGACCCGGACTGGGTCGAAGCCATGGCTTTCGCCTGGCTCGCCCATTGCTGCCTTGAAGGCATTCCGGGCAATCGTCCGAGTGTTACTGGCGCCTGTGGCTTGCGCGTACTCGGCGCCATCTACCCGGCCTGAGAAAGATCAGGGACAAAAAAACGCCGCAGGGCCGTAAGGCACTGCGGCGTTTTTATTGGAGCCGTCTCAGATCGAGAACGAAGAACCGCACCCACAAGTCGTGGTCGCGTTTGGGTTCTTGATCACGAACCGCGAGCCTTCCAAACCTTCCTGGTAATCCACCTCGGCACCTGCCAGGTACTGGAAGCTCATTGGATCGACCACCAGGCTGACACCTTCGCGCTCGACGATGGTATCGTCTTCGGCCACTTCCTCATCGAAAGTGAAGCCATACTGGAAGCCGGAACAACCGCCACCCGTAACAAATACGCGCAGCTTCAAACGATCATTGCCCTCTTCATCGACCAGGCTCTTCACCTTGTGCGCGGCACCGTGGGTGAATTGCAAAGCCGTGGGGGTGAAGGTTTCGACGCTCATGCTGAATATCTCCCGGCGCTTACGCCGCCATAATGCGTGATGGCGGGCATTATCCGCTTCTCCTAGAAAATCGGTCAACTATTTGAAGAGCAGCGGCAAGCTACAAGTTAAAGGCTGCAAGCTTGTAGCTTAAAGCTTGCAGCTTTTAACTGCCGTTACGGCAACATCCCCGCATGGGACAGCCCCAGGCGCTCATCCAGCCCGAACAGGATGTTCAGGTTCTGCACCGCCTGGCCGGACGCGCCCTTGACCAGGTTATCGATGACCGACAACACCACCACCAGATCACCGTCCTGCGGACGATGCACGGCGATCCGGCAAACGTTCGCACCGCGCACGCTGCGAGTTTCCGGGTGGCTGCCGGCCGGCATTACGTCGACGAACGGTTCGTTGGCGTAACGCTTTTCAAACAACGCCTGCAGGTCCACCGAACGATCGACGACGGTTGCATAAAGAGTGGAGTGGATGCCACGAATCATCGGCGTCAGGTGCGGCACGAAGGTCAGGCCGACCTCCTTGCCCGCGGCCCGGCGCAGCCCCTGGCGAATCTCCGGCAGATGGCGATGCCCCTTGACCGCGTACGCCTTCATGCTTTCCGACGTCTCGGAGTAAAGCGAACCGACACTGGCGCCACGCCCGGCACCGCTGACACCGGACTTGCAGTCGGCAATCAGACGCGAAGCATCGGCAAGACCGGCCTCGAGCAACGGCAGGAACCCCAGCTGAGTTGCCGTCGGATAGCAACCCGGTACCGCGATCAGTCGGGCCTGCTTGATTTTCTCGCGATTGACTTCCGGCAAGCCGTAAACCGCCTCGTCGAGCAGATCCGGCGCGCCGTGAGGTTGACCGTACCACTTGGCCCATTCATCAGCGTCCTGCAGGCGGAAGTCCGCCGACAGGTCGATGACCTTGGTCCCGGCAGCCAGCAGTTCACCCGCCAGGGCGTGGGCGACACCGTGGGGCGTGGCGAAGAACACCACATCGCAGGCGCCAAGGGTCTTGACGTCCGGAACGCTGAACGCCAGGCCGTCGTAATGGCCTCGCAGGTTCGGGTACATGTCGGCGACGGCCAGGCCGGCCTCGGATCGGGAAGTGATGACCACCACCTCAGCTTGCGGATGCTGTGCCAACAGACGCAGCAGTTCGACACCGGTGTACCCCGTGCCGCCGACGATACCGACCTTGACCATAAACCTGCCCTCAACGAACCCACTGGAAAGCCGTCGATGATAGGGGCCGCAGGGCCCGGCGACAACCGCCAAGGTGACGTGCGGACGCTCTAACCTCTACTATCGGGCTACCGTGAATCCTGGGAATAACTAAAAATGCTCTATCTGTGGCTCAAAGCACTTCACATCGTCAGCATGGTCTGCTGGTTCGCCGGCCTGTTCTACCTGCCTCGCCTGTTTGTCTATCACGCCCAAAGCGAAGACAGCGTCAGCAAGGAGCGCTTCAGCGTCATGGAGCGCAAGTTGTATCGCGGCATCATGGGCCCGGCGATGATTGCCACCCTGGTATTCGGCATCTGGCTGCTCAGCCTCAACGCCGGCGCCTACTTCACCCAAGGTGGCTGGATGCACGCCAAGCTGACCCTGGTCGTGCTGCTGATCGGTTACCACCATATGTGCGGCGCCCAGGTAAAGCGCTTCGCCCGTGGCGAAAACACCCGCAGCCATGTCTTTTATCGCTGGTTCAATGAAGTGCCGGTTCTGATATTGCTGGCTATCGTAATTCTGGTTGTCGTCCGACCGTTCTAATCTCCAATCAGCGTCCATTATCCGGGGTACTTGCGATGTCGTTGCCCGCTCTGCTTGAACAACGCTTGCGCCTGCCCGTCGTGGCAGCGCCAATGTTCCTGATTTCCAATCCACAACTGGTGCTGGCCTGCTGCCGTAACGGCATCGTCGGTAGTTTTCCGGCGTTGAACCAGCGCGAAAGCAGTGGCTTCAAGGCCTGGTTGGCGGAAATCGAAGCAGGCCTGGCGACCCTGGAAAATCCGGCACCCTACGCTGTGAACCTGATCGTCCATCACAGCAACCCGCGGCTTCAAGCCGACCTGGCCATCTGCATCGAACACAAGGTGCCGATTGTCATCACCAGCCTGGGCGCGGTGAAGGAGTTGGTGGATGCCGTCCATGCTTATGGCGGGCTGGTGTTCCATGACGTGACGACCCGGCGTCATGCCGAGAAAGCCGCCGAAGCCGGTGTCGATGGCTTGATCGCCGTTGCCGCCGGTGCAGGCGGACACGCCGGGACCTGGAGCCCGTTCTCATTGATTGCCGAGATCCGGCAGTTTTTTGATAAGACCTTACTGCTTGCAGGATGCCTGAACCACGGTCACCAGATTCTGGCTGCACAATTGCTCGGCGCCGATCTGGCCTACTTCGGTACGCGCTTTATCGCTACGAGCGAAAGCCACGCCCCTGAAGCTTATAAAGAGATGTTGCTCACATCCAGAGCCGCAGACATCGTGCATACTCCCGCTGTATCCGGAGTGCCGGCCAGTTTCATGCGCCAGAGCCTGGAGAATGCCGGTTTCGATCTGACCGCTCTGCAGAACAAGGGCGAGGTGGATTTTGGCTCGAAACTCAAACCGCTGAACGATGAAGCCAAGGCCTGGAAAACCGTATGGTCCGCGGGCCAGGGCGTGGGTGAAATCGATGATTTGCCCAGCATCGATCAGTTAGTGGCACGCCTGGATGAAGAATACCGTCAGGCACAAGCACGGGCGGCGCAGCTTGGCGGGCAATGGCCCCGCTGAATCAGCCTGAACAAAACAACTATTCAACTTCTAGAGACAAGGATGCCGGGCATGAGCGAAACCCGCTTCAACATCGTATTCGACGGCGGCCTGATGCCGGGCGTCGATACCACCACCGCCAAACTCAACCTCGCCGAGCTGTTCAAAAGCGATGTCAGCGCCATTGAACGGCTGTTCACCGGGCGCAAGGTAGCCCTCAAAAGCAACCTGTCCCAGAGCGAGGCGCAACAGTACCTGGAAGCGCTCAACAAGAGCGGGATCGATGCCAGGATCGAAGCCGAACCCGTCGTCCAACTGAATCTTGGCGAGGTACAGGAGGCACCACGGCAACCGAGTGGACGCCATCCCGATTCGATCGTCGAGCCCGCCTCGCCGTACGCGCCTCCCCGCGCCGAAGTCGGTGAAGTGCTTGCAGAGTACGGCACGCTCAAGCCCTTCAGCTTCGACGGGCGTATCGGACGCCTGCGCTACCTGGCCTGGACCATGGTGTTGACCTTGGCCCTACTGCCCTTGGTCGGCATAGGCTTCTGGTTGGCCACGGCCTGGCTGCTGGCTTCCGACTCGGTCGCGGGACTCATCGTCGGCGGCCTGCTCGCCGCAGTCGTCGTCCTTGCCTTTGCCTTCGTGAGCATCCAGTTCAACGTCCAGCGCCTGCATGATCTGGGCTGGTCGGGGTGGTTGTGGCTGATCAACCTGGTTCCCTTCGTGGGCAGCATCTTCCCCTTCATCCTCATCATCGCTCCGGGCAATACCGGCGCAAACCAGTACGGCCCCCCGCCGCCGCGCAATACCACTGCGGTCAAATTGCTGGCCTCGCTCTGGCTGGTGATGATCGTCCTGATTTTCATGGCTACCTTTGCCGGCATCTTCGGGGCCCTTCAGGAGGACTACGACAGCAGCAGCCTGAGCAGCTATGAAAGCAGTGAATACAGCAACGAAACCTCTGAAGAGCCCGCCGTCGAGGCAGCCGAGCCCGCTCCACCTTCTGTAGACTATGAAGAAGAAGAGGAACAATAAGCGCGCTTCATGCCGGTGACAGCCCAGTCAACTGGCGGCGGGCTGTTGCGATGGAGAACTGCATGACCCGTTACGCACTGATCACTGGCGCTTCCAGCGGCATTGGCCTGGCCATGGCCGAAGCGCTGGCCCGGCGCGGCCGCAACCTGATACTGGTGGCTCGACAGCGTGATCGGCTGGAAAGTATTGCAATCGAACTGACTCAGCGGTTTGGCGTGGAGGTATTGTTCCGGGCTTGTGACCTGAGCGAACCGTTGAGGCTTTCAGGCTTTCTCCTGGAACTGGAGGAAGGCGAGCGGCAGATCGACCTGCTGGTCAATTGCGCAGGCATCGGCACCAGCGGGCCGTTCCTGGGCCAGGACTGGATGACCGAGCAGGACCTGATCGAAGTCAATATCCTCGCCCTGACACGGCTTTGTCATGCCATCGGTAACAGCATGGCGCTGCTTGGCGGCGGCCAGATCCTCAACATCGCCTCGATCGCCGCGTTCCAGCCCGGCCCCTGGATGAGTACCTATTACGCCAGCAAGGCCTATGTGCTGCACTTCTCCGAAGCCCTGCGGGTCGAGCTGAAGAAATGCGCGATCAAGGTCTCGGTGCTTTGCCCTGGTCCGACCCGGACCGGCTTCTTTTCCAGGGCGCAGATGGACGAACAGAAGCTCATCGACAGCAAGTTCCTGATGAGCCCCGAAGAAGTGGCCCTGTACGCCGTGCGCGCGCTGGACCGCAACCGCGCCATCATCATTCCCGGACGCCGCAACCGCTGGCTGGCCGCACTGCCGCGCCTGGGCTCGCGATGGCTGGTCCGAACCATCGCCGGCATGATCAACAAGGCCTATTGCCCGCGCTGATCCCTTCAAGTTGAACTATCAGTCGCCTCAATCGGAGCCTTCACGCCCCCCGACCTCGACGAACCCAATGGAGAAAACAGCTGTGGATACTCTGTTCACCAAGATCATCAACCGGGAAATTCCGGCGAAGATCATTTACGAGGATGACCAGGTACTGGCCTTCCACGACATCGCCCCGCAAGCCCCTGTACATTTTTTGGTCATACCGAAAAAGCCGATTCGCACCCTCAATGACCTGGCCGAGGAAGACAAAGGCCTGGCTGGACATATTCTGTTCACTGCGCAGCGCCTGGCCCTTGAATTGGGCTGTGAAGAAGGTTTTCGTGTGGTGATGAATTGCAATGAACTGGGCGGGCAAACGGTCTATCACATTCATATGCATGTGCTGGGGCAGCGCCAGATGAACTGGCCACCGGGCTGATACACCTGACCCAACGCAAATCTTCGGCGGTCGATTGGGTTAAACTGGCTGCTGTGATTTTTCCCGGAGGTAAGCATGACTACCCAACGTCACTACTCGCCGATTGACCGTCTGTTGCTGCAAGCCGATACCGCGATGCGCACCCTGCTGCCCTTCAGTGGCCAGCCGTACCGTCCATCACCGGCTATCGTGCAGCCAGACGCGCAACTGAGTGACGAGCAAACCCGCCACGTCGCCGGACTGATGCGTATCAACCACACCGGCGAAGTCTGTGCCCAGGCGCTGTATCAGGGCCAGGCGCTGACAGCGAAGCTACCGCAAGTGCGTGAAGCAATGGAGCATGCCGCCGAGGAAGAAATCGACCATCTGGTCTGGTGTGAACAACGGATTCGCCAATTGGGCAGCCATACCAGCGTCCTGAACCCGCTGTTCTATGGCATGTCATTCGGGATCGGGGCCGTTGCCGGGCTGATCAGCGACAAAGTCAGCCTCGGATTCGTTGCGGCGACTGAACATCAAGTGTGCAAGCATTTGAATGAACATCTCGAACAACTGCCAGCCGAGGATGAAAAATCCCGGGCGATCCTTGAGCAGATGCGCGTGGATGAGGAACACCACGCCGAGAGTGCACTTGAGGCCGGTGGCTTCCGTTTTCCGGCCCCGGTCAAGTTCGGCATGAGCCTGCTGGCCAAGGTCATGACCAAGAGCACTTATCGGATTTGACGGCAATTGGGGACTGACCAGCTCATTCCCACGGAAATTAAAAAGGCGACTCCCCCAAAGGAAGTCGCCTTTTTAATTTCCGAAAACTTCAATACGGCCCGTCGGCTATCGACTCAACCCAACTCGATGATTTCATAATCGTGGGTGATTTCGACCCCCGCGGCGCCGAGCATGATCGAAGCCGAGCAGTACTTCTCGGCGGACAGCTCAATGGCGCGCTTGACCTGAGCTTCCTTCAGGGCTCGCCCCTTCACCACGAAGTGCATGTGGATCTTGGTAAACACTTTGGGATCTTCAGTGGCGCGCTCTGCCTCCAGGAAAGCTTCGCAGCTTTCGACGGCCTGGCGGGACTTTTTGAGAATGCTGACCACGTCGAAGTTACTGCAACCGCCCACGCCCAGCAGGAGCATCTCCATCGGCCGAACCCCCAGGTTCCGCCCACCGGCCTCTGGCGGGCCGTCCATGACGACCACATGACCACTGCCTGACTCACCGAGGAACATGGCTTCGCCAGCCCATTGGATGCGTGCCTTCATCGCCAAGACTCCACTGTTAAAAAAGGGTCGCCAGCTTAGCACAGCGCTCCGGCATGACCGCTCTCCGTCTTAGGAGACCTGACCTGACAGTACGTAGGTAAATTCTCAAATCAATTAAGGACGCCTCTGTTAAGCTGGCCATACGCCAACTCGCTGGCGCATGGCCAGCTTTTAGCGATAGCCATTCGCGTCTATAAAAAAACCAAACCATCACACTGCGCAGTCTTTCGGGATACAACCATGGTTGCCATTACTCCCACGTTCAAGATCAAGAATCTCGACAAACTCTTGATGCATTGCCAGCGCCGCCGCTATCCAGCCAAACACAACATCATTTGTGCAGGAGATCGTTCCGAGACGTTGTTTTTCATCATCAAGGGGTCGGTCACTATCCTCATAGAAGATGACGACGGTCGGGAAATGATCATCGCCTATCTCAACTCCGGGGATTTTTTTGGCGAGCTGGGGTTATTCGAACAGGCGGGCAAGGAACAGGAACGCAGTGCCTGGGTGCGGACCAAGATTGAATGTGAAGTTGCGGAAATCAGCTACGCCAAATTCCGAGAACTGTCCCTGCAAGACCCGGACATTCTTTACGTACTCAGCGGACAAATCGCACAGCGCCTGCGCAATACCACCCGCAAGGTCGGCGATCTCGCATTTTTTGACGTCACCGGACGTGTCGCACGCTGCCTGTTGGAACTGTGCAAGCAGCCCGATGCCATGACCCACCCGGACGGGATGCAGATCAAGGTGACCCGCCAAGAGATTGGTCGGATTGTCGGTTGTTCGCGGGAAATGGTCGGTCGCGTTCTCAAGGATCTGGAAGAGCGCAACCTGGTCAGTGTCAAAGGCAAGACCATGGTGGTGTTCGGAACGCGTTAGGCGCCCAGCAGATTGATCAGCAGCTCCCGGTACAAAGCGTCGAGCCGCTCCAGCGCGTGAGGCGCCGGGAATTTTTCATGCAGGGCAATATGGCTCTCGGCTCGCACTCGCGGCTCCAGGCCGCAAGCCTCATTGAAGCGATTGACTGCCGCGACCAAGGACTCGCGCTCGTTCTCCAGCAAAAACGCGCCATGAACCAGCCCCACCGGACGTTGCCCCCCTTTGCTTTGGCGCCAGCGCTGGGCGGTGCCCACCATTTTCCGGCCGTCGAGGTTGACGTTGAAGCGCCCGTCACAAAAAGCCCCTTCCACCTCTCCCAGCGAAGCCACCCCGCCCAACTCGTCCAACAGCTGACAGATGGGATCGCACAACCGGCGATAGCCGGTTTCGATACGTCCGTGGTCACCTTCGCTGCGCGGGAGTGCGTAGACCAAGGCGATATTGACCGTAGCGACCGACTGCGGCACCGGTTCGCCACCTGTTTCACGCAACAAGACAGGCCAGCCATGAGCAGCCGATACTTCACAAGCGTATTCAAACCCCGGTAGGCGACTCAAACGGCGCGGCATGACCAGCGCACGGTCGTTGGGCTGCCAGAACAGCAGGCCGAACTCGGCGTCGCCTGCGCAGATGCTGGCCAACAGATCCTGTTCGGCTTGCAGGCCAGCTTCGACGGTGAGGGAAATCACAGGCGACATGGATCAGTCCAGCGTCGAGCCGCTCACCGGCAGGCCTCGTTCAGGAAAGAACAGTCGCTGCAATTCCACGCCCGGGTTTTCGGCGCGCATGAACGCTTCGCCCACCAGGAACGAATACACATCGCTGACTTCCATCAGCTCGACATCGGCCCGGTTGAGAATGCCGCTTTCGGTGATGACCAGGCGATCGCGCGGAATGCGTGGCAACAGGTCCAGAGTGGTTTCCAGGCTCACTTCAAAAGTGTGCAGGTTGCGATTGTTCACGCCGACCAGTTTGGTATCGAGGGTTTTCAGGGCTCGTTCCAACTCGTCACCGTCGTGGACTTCCACCAGGACATCCAGCCCGACGCTTTTGGCTACGGCCGCCAGCTCGGCCATTTTCACGTCGTCCAAGGCGGAAACGATCAACAGCACGCAGTCGGCGCCCAGCGCACGCGCCTCGACGATCTGGTACGGGTCGATCATGAAATCCTTGCGGATCACTGGCAGCTTGCATGCCGCCCGCGCCTGTTTCAGGTAGTCGTCAGCGCCTTGAAAAAAGTCGACGTCGGTCAGCACCGAGAGGCAGGTAGCACCGCCCTTCTCGTAGCTTCGCGCGATCTCGGCCGGGACGAAGTGTTCACGAATCACGCCCTTGCTGGGGGATGCCTTCTTGATTTCAGCAATCACCGCCGGCTGTTTTTTCTTGGCCTGATCGATCAGAGCCTGGGCAAAGCCGCGCGGCGCATCCGCTGAACGCGCTAGGCTTTCCAGCTCGGACAGACTGACCCGAGCGCTGCGCTCGGCCACTTCCTGGGCCTTGCGAGCCAGAATGTTTTCCAGAACCGTTGGCACGCTCATCCTTCGTTCTCCACTTTGAATACGGCGGTAAATGCACCCAACTCTTCAAGCTTTTCCCTGGCCAGCCCAGTGTGCAGCGCATCATGGGCCAGCTCCACGCCTTGCTTGAGGCTGCTGGCGTGGTCGGCGGCGTACAACGCGGCACCGGCATTGAGCACGATCATCTCAGCGGCTTTCTGGCCATTCTCGGTCTTGCGACGCCCCAGGGCATCACGAATCAGCTCCAGCGATTGGGCCGGGCCGTCGACTGCCAGCCCGTGCAGGCTCTGGCTCTTCATACCGAGGTCTTCAGGTTCGACCCAATACTCGCTGATCTGATCATTTTTTAGCTCGGCCACGAATGTAGGCGCCGCCAGGCTGAACTCATCCAGTCCATCCTTCGAATGGACCACCAGTACGTGCTTGCTGCCCAGGCGTTGCAAGACTTCAGCCAATGGTCGGCACAACGCCTGGCTGAACACACCGACTACCTGATGTTTCACGCCGGCCGGATTCGTAAGCGGGCCGAGCATGTTGAACAGCGTACGCAGCCCCAGCTCGCGGCGCGGCGCGGCGGCGTGTTTCATGGCGCTATGGTGGGTCTGGGCAAACATGAAACCGATGCCGACGTTATCGATACAGCGTGCCACCTGGACCGGCGTCAGGTTCAGGTAAATGCCCGCTGCCTCCAGCAGATCGGCACTGCCGCTCTTGCCGGAAACTGCCCGATTGCCATGTTTGGCAACGGTGCAACCGGCCGCCGCGACGACAAACGACGAGGCCGTGGAAACGTTGAAGATATTGGCGCCGTCACCGCCGGTACCGACCACATCCACCACACCGTCCAGCGTCTTGAGTTCGACCTTGTCCGCCAGCTCACGCATCGCCGAAACCGCACCCACGATTTCATCGATGCTCTCACTCTTCATGCGCATGGCCATCATGAACGCGCCGATCTGTGCATCCGTGCATTGGCCGGTCATGATTTCGCGCATCACGTCGCGCATCTCGTCGGTGCTCAGGTCGAGATGGCCGACGATACGGCTCAGGGCTGTCTTGATATCCATGAAAAGTCCTTAGCGCGTGCCGCCGGTTTGTTTGAGGAAGTTGGCGAACAGTTCGTGGCCCTGTTCGGTGAGAATAGACTCGGGATGAAATTGCACACCCTCGATATTCAGCGTCTTGTGGCGCAGGCCCATGATTTCATCGACCGAGCCATCTTCAAACTGGGTCCAAGCCGTCAACTCCAGACAGTCAGGCAGAGTTTCGCGCTTGACCACCAGGGAATGGTAGCGGGTTACGGTAAGCGGATGATTCAGCCCCTCGAACACGCCCTTGTCCTCGTGGAATACCGGGCTAGTCTTACCGTGCATGACTTGTCGGGCGCGTACCACGTCGCCGCCGAACGCTTGGCCGATCGACTGGTGCCCCAGGCAGACACCGAGGATCGGCAGCTTGCCGGCGAAATACTTGATGGCGTCGATGGAAATGCCCGCTTCGGTCGGCGTGCATGGGCCGGGCGAAACCACAATGCGCTCAGGCTTGAGGGCTTCGATTTCGGCGATGGTCAATTCGTCGTTGCGCACGACCTTGACCTCGGAGCCCAGCTCGCCGAGGTACTGCACAACGTTGTAGGTAAAAGAGTCGTAGTTATCGATCATCAGCAACATGGCGTAAGCAACCTATTGAATTCACTGACTTTAAATACAGCCTTCAGAGAATGACCCGCACGCTGCTGCGCTTGGCGAGGCAAGTGATGCCCCTGCGAAGCGGCTCTACAAGCGGGTAAAGAAGGCAAATCGGTACAGGTCCGGCGAAGCCGGCGGAGAATGTTCAGGCGCGCCAACGCCAGCGGGCGTGTGCCTTGATCATTTGATCCAGAAGTTTGCTGACAATCGACACAGGGAAAGTCTCGTTCATACGTCCCGGCACAGTAGCTTAGCTGGGCGGAGCACGCAATATGGGCGATCCCGAAGGGCTTTGAAACAATCGCGACATTCAAGATGGATGGCAGAATGCCGGAAGTTTTTGGTACTGTCGTTTCGTTTTCTAACAAAAATAAGATAAAAACGGACTTTCCCATGATAAAGAAGACGTTGTTCGTACCGATTGCCAGTTGCCTGCTGGCGATGGCCTGCGCCCAGGCGAGCGCCACCCCCAACCCTTACTCCAAGTTCATCGTGTTCGGCGACAGCCTCAACGACGCCGGCCAGCTCGCCGACCCGAACGGCCCGCCAGGCTCGACAGCCCGCTATACCAACCGAACCGGTCCGATCTATACCGACGGCAGCGGTGAGGCCTACTCCGCCAACTCCACCCAGTTGCTCGGTGGGCGCCTGGGTTATTCCGCCGACGAGACCGCCGCTTCCACTTCGGCGGTCCGCGCCGGCGAGGGGCTGGCGGACGGCAACAACTGGGCGGTGGGCGGTTATCGCACCGACCAGATCCTCAAATCGATTACCGGCGTGTCCGACACCGGCGAGCGCAGCCGTCCTGGCTACCTGCAGTCCAATGGCCTGCGCGCCGATCCAAATGCGCTGTATTACATTTCCGGTGGTGGCAACGACTTCCTACAAGGCCTAGTGCTGACCCCCGAGCAAGCGAGTAAAGCCGCGGACCGCCTGGCCAGCAGTGTCCAGGCGCTGCAAACGGCCGGAGCCCGCTATGTGATGGTCTGGCTGTTACCCGACCTGGGCCTGACGCCCTTCCTCAACGGCAGCCCTTCGCAAGACTTCTTTTCGCAACTGGGCAACCAGTTCAACCAACAGCTGATCACGCGACTGCAAGGCATCGACGCTGAAATCATTCCATTGAACATTCCGCTGTTGCTCAAGGAAAGCTTCGCCGACCCGGCAAGATTCGGCCTCGCCATCGGTGAGAACCTCACCGCGACCTGCTTCACTGGCAATGGCTGCACCGAAAACGCCACCTACGGCATCAACAGCGCCACGCCTGATCCCACCAAGCTGATCTACAACGACGCGGTCCATCCGACCGAAGCCGGACAGAAACTGATCGCCGACTACGCCTATTCCCTGCTCGCGGCACCATGGGAGCTGACGTTGCTGCCGGAAATGGCCCACTCGACCCTGCGCGCTCACCAGGACGAGTTACGCAGCCAGTGGCAATCGGACTGGGAGAACTGGCAGGCCGTCGGTCAATGGCGGGCCATCGTGGCCGGCGGTGGTCAGCATCTGGACATGGACAGCCAGGACAGCGGCGCCAGCGCCGATGGCAGTGGCTACAGCCTGAACATTGGCGGCAGCTATCGCCTCAACGACGCGTGGCGCGTAGGTGTCGCCGCCGGCCTCTACCGCCAGGACATGGAAGCAGGCCACAACGATTCGAAGTACAAACTCAATAGCTACCTGGCGACCGCTTTCGCCCAGTTCCAGCAAAACCGCTGGTGGGCCGATGCGGCACTGACCGGCGGCAAGCTCGACTACGACAACCTGGAGCGCAAGTTCGACCTGGGCGTCAACGAAGCGCAGGAGAAAGGCGACACCGACGGCCATCTCTGGGCATTCAGCACGCGGGTGGGCTACGACATTGCCCAGCCGGGCAGCGAATGGCACCTCTCGCCGTTTATCAGCGCTGACTATGCGAAGGTGGAAGTCGACGGCTACTCGGAAAAGAGCAACCGCTCCACGGCCCTGACCTTCGATGACCAGACCCGCGACTCGAAACGCCTGGGCATTGGCTTGCAGGGCAAATACAACATCACCCGCCAGACCCAGGTGTTTGGCGAGTATGCCCACGAACGCGAGTACGAAGACGACACGCAAAAGGTGAACATTGCCCTCAACAGCCTGCCGGCCAATGACTTCACACTGGAAGGCTACACGCCACAGAGCCACCTCAATCGCCTGAGCCTGGGGGTCAGCCACAAGTTGACCAACGACTTGGCGCTACGGGGTGGTTATACACTGCGCAAGGATGATGACATGACCCAGCAAGGGGTAAGCCTGGGCGTCAGCCTGGACTTCTGATCGAGAAAACCTGTGGGAGCGAGCTTGCTCGCGATAGCGGACTGTCAGTCAACTGGTTGGTTGAATATGACGGCCTCATCGCGAGCAAGCTCGCTCCCACACACACTGATCGAGTTGTCGAAGGGTTTTCAATCGTTCGAAGTCTGCTCGGCCAGCGCCACGGCGCGGAACATGGCCCGGCGCTTGTTCAGGGTTTCTTCCCACTCCAGCGCCGGCACCGAGTCGGCGACGATACCGCCGCCGGCCTGTACGTGCAGTTCACCGTTCTTGATGACGGCAGTGCGAATGGCAATGGCAGTGTCCATGTTGCCGTTCCAGGCGAAGTAACCCACGGCCCCGCCGTACACGCCCCGCTTGACCGGCTCCAGCTCGTCGATGATTTCCATCGCGCGGATTTTCGGCGCGCCAGACAAGGTGCCCGCTGGCAGGATCGCCCGCAAGGCGTCCATCGCCGTCAGCCCGGCCTTCAATTGGCCGGTGACGTTGGAGACGATGTGCATCACGTTGGAATAGCGCTCGATGACCATCTTCTCGGTGAGCTTCACCGAGCCGATTTCCGAGACCCGCCCGGTGTCGTTGCGCCCCAGGTCAATCAGCATCAGGTGCTCGGCGATTTCCTTGTCGTCCGACAGCAGATCCTCTTCCAAGGCCCGGTCAGCTTCCTCCGTAGCGCCACGGGGGCGAGTGCCGGCGATCGGCCGCACGGTGATCAGGTTGTCTTCGACCCGCACCAGCACTTCCGGCGAACTGCCCACGACATGGAAGTCGCCGAAGTTGAAGAAGTACATGTAGGGCGTCGGGTTGAAGCAGCGCAGCGCCCGGTAGAGATCGATGGGCGCCGCCTTGAAGTCGATGGACATCCGTTGCGACGGCACGACCTGCATGCAGTCACCCGCGAGGATGTACTCCTTGATGGTATCGACGGCCCGTTCGTAATCGTCCTGGGTGAAACTGGAACGAAACACCGGGTCGGTCGCCGACTGCTTGCTGAAGTCCAGGCCGGGACGCGGAGCGATCGGCTGACGTAACTTTTCCAACAGTGCTTGCAGGCTTTGTTGACCTTGCTCGTAGGCATCTTCCTGGGACGGATCGGCCAGGACGATGGCGTGCATCTTGCCGGCGAGGTTGTCGAAAACGACGACCGCATCGGACACCATCAGCAAAATATCCGGCACGCCCAGCGGATCGGGGTTCGGGCAGGTGCCCAGGCGTTTTTCCACGTAACGCACGCAGTCGTAGCCGAAATACCCCACCAGGCCACCGTTGAAGCGCGGCAGGCCGGGGATGGTCGGCACGTTGTAGCGGGCCTTGAAGGTTTCGACGAACGCCAGCGGGTCTTCAACTTCGAGGCTTTCGATTTCGACACCGTCGTGGGTCACGCTGACGCGATGGTCATGGACCCGCAGCACCGTGCGGCACGGCAGGCCGATGATGGAATAACGGCCCCATTTCTCACCGCCCTGCACCGATTCGAGCAAGTAGGAGTTGGGCTGGTCGGCCAACTTGAGGTAGATCGACAGCGGTGTGTCGAAGTCAGCCAGGGTTTCACAGGCAAGAGGGATGCGGTTGTAGCCGGCAGCGGCTAGACGCAGGAATTCTTCGCGGATCATGGGGTGCCTCGTGGCAAGAGGAGCTGACAGTCAGGTATGCAAACGCGCCGGATAACCGGCCGGGATCACGTCAGGTGCGCCAACGCCAGCGGGCCAGGGCCTTCATGACTTTCATCCAGAGTTTGCGAGTGACCACCACGATGGCGTTTCCAGAAGAGGATTGAACAGCGTCGGGCAACGTTATCTCAGCGGCCGGGTCCAGGCAACCGGGAATTAACAGGCGCAAATCGTCGATGACTAGAGCAGGACACTCTTCTGCGATGGGCCGTCCAGGGTTGTATCCATAGCTCAACCCTACACATTTTACGCCCGCTGCTTTTGCCGCTTGCACGTCGATGACCGAGTCACCGACAAACAACGATTGCGAGGCTGGGATATTCGCCATTTTCATGACAAAAAACAGCGCCGCCGGATCGGGTTTTCTCTGCGGCAAGGTATCGCCACCGATGATCCAGCGAAAATAGCGTCCAATCTTCATCTGATCCAGCAAAGGCGCGACAAAGCGTTCCGGCTTATTGGTAATCAGCGCCATTTCCACACCTTGCTTCTGCAGCCACTTGAGGGTGGAGCGTACGCCAGGATAGACCACGGTCAATTCGTGGCTGCCTTCGTAGGCCTCGTTGAACAATGCCAACGCCCGCTCGGCCTCAGCGTCATCGACACCTTGGGCATCGATGTGATTGGCCAGGGCTCGGCGCACCAGTGTGGGAGTGCCGTTGCCAACCCACTGGCGCACCGCGTCAAGGCCAGCGGCTGGACGTCCGAGCGCGAGCAGCATGTGGTCTACGGCGGCCGCGAGATCTGGAAGCGAATCGATCAATGTGCCATCGAGGTCGAACATCACCAGGCGCGGCAAGGTGCCGGGAAACAGCTGCTCGAAGCCGCTCATGGGCGGGCCAGGGCCAGTTCGGCACGCATCTTTTCAATCACCTCTTTGTAGTCCGGCGCATTGAAGATCGCCGAGCCTGCGACAAAGGTATCGGCGCCGGCGGCGGCGATTTCGCGAATGTTGCCCACGTTCACGCCGCCGTCGATTTCCAGGCGGATGTCACGCCCCGAGGCATCGATCAACGCACGGGCTTCGCGCAGCTTGTCGAGCGTGCCCGGGATGAACTTCTGCCCGCCGAAGCCAGGGTTGACGCTCATCAGCAGGATCATGTCGACCTTGTCCATCACGTACTTGAGCACGTCCAGGGGCGTCGCCGGGTTGAACACCAGGCCGGCCTTGCAACCGCCTTCGCGGATCAATTGCAGGGAGCGGTCAATGTGCTGCGTGGCTTCAGGGTGGAAAGTGATGTAGGTAGCGCCGGCTTCGATGAAGTCACCAACGATGCGGTCCACCGGGCTGACCATCAAATGCGCGTCGATCGGCGCGGTGACGCCGTACTTGCGCAGCGCCGCGCAGACCATCGGGCCGATGGTCAGGTTGGGTACGTAGTGGTTGTCCATGACATCGAAGTGCACGATGTCGGCCCCGGCGGCCAGAACGTTGTCCACTTCCTCGCCCAGGCGGGCGAAGTCGGCAGAGAGAATCGACGGAGCAATAGCGAAGGGCTGCATGACGCACCTGTTTTGAGCGAAATCACGATGGCGCGCATTGTATACCTCAAGATTTGGCGCGCCCACCGTGGCAATCGATCAATACGCCGCGCGGTAGATCTTCTCGATATCGGCGGCGCTCAGTTTGCGTGGATTGTTGCGCATTAACCGTTCTATTCCCGCCGCTTCCACCGCCATGGATGGAATCACGTCCTCGGTCACGCCCAGGCTGCTGAGACCTTGGGGTATTTCCACGGCAGCACACAGCGTAATCATCGCCTCCACAGCCTCATCGGCCGCCTCAAGGTCGCTCAGGTGAGCGGTCTTGAGGCCCATGGCCTCGGCGATGTCACGCATGCGCTCGACACAGGCCATCTTGTTCCAGGTCATGACGTATGGCAGCAACATAGCATTGGCGACGCCATGGGACACGTGAAAACGCCCGCCCAATGGATAAGCCAGTGCATGGACCGCCCCAACCCCGGCATTGCCGAATGCCATGCCGGCCATGAGGCTGGCCGTGGCCATGTCTTCCCGGGCTTGCAGGTGAGCCGGGTTGGCATAGGCCTTGGGCAGCGCGCGGCTGATCAGCTTGATTGCGCCGATGGCCAGGGCATCGGTGATTGGCGAAGCATTGAGCGACAGGTAGGCCTCGATGGCGTGTGCCAGGGCATCAACGCCACTGGCAGCCGTGACGCCGCGCGGACAGGTGAGGGTCATCTGCGGACTGACCAGCGCCACGTCCGGCAACAGATAATCGCTGACGATGCCTTTTTTCAGCTGCGCGGCCTTGTCGGAGAGGATCGCCACGTTGGTGACTTCCGAACCGGTACCGGCCGTGGTGGGGATGGCAATCATGGGCGGGCCTTTGCGCGGCACCTGATCGACGCCGAACATATCCTGCAGCTCGCCGTGGTACCCGGCATAGACGCCCACGCACTTGGCAATGTCGATGGCACTGCCACCGCCGAGACCGATCAGGCCATCATGACCACCGTCGCGATAGGCTTGCATGCAGTCCTCGACAATGGCGATTTCCGGGTCCGGCATGACCCGGTCGAAAATCTCGTAGTCCCGTCCGCCCAGATGTTGCAAGGCCAGTTCCACGGTGCCGGACTTGACCAACGCCGCATCGGTCACGATCAGCGGGTTGTCGACGTCCAGGCGCGTCAACTCCGCCGCCAGTTGCTCGATGGCAGCAGCACCGGTGATCAGTTTATGGGCGATCTTGAATGAGGAAAGACTCATGTGCGCGGCCTCTTATTCGAGTATGGGCTGGCACAAGGATAGCTCGATATTGAAGGTTGTCTGCCATTCAGCTTATGAATACACCGCAACCCCATTGTGGGAACGGGCTTGCTCGCGAATACGTCGGCACATTCAACATTTATGTCGACTGGCAAACCGCATTCGCGAGCAAGCCCGCTTCCACATTCGTCAGGCCTGGGTAGTACGCAGCTTCTCGCTACGCCCACGCAACCACTCCAGGGTCAGCAACAGGATCACCGAGAAGGCAATCAGCAGGGTCGCCGCCGCCGCGATGGTGGGGCTGAGGTTTTCGCGGATACCGCTGAACATCTGCCGTGGCAAGGTTGCCTGCTCGGGGCCGGCCAGGAACAGGGTCACCACCACTTCATCGAACGACGTCGCGAAGGCGAACAGTGCGCCGGAGATCACACCCGGGGCGATCAACGGCAGGGTCACCCGACGAAACGCCGTCAGTGGCGAAGCCCCCAGGCTGGCAGCGGCCCGAACCAGGTTGTGGTTGAACCCTTGCAGGGTCGCCGACACCGTGATGATCACGAACGGTACACCCAGCACGGCGTGGACCACGATCAGCGAGAAGAAGCTGTTGCCCATCCCCAGCGGCGCGAAAAACAGGTAACTGGCCACGCCAATGATCACCACCGGCACCACCATCGGCGAAATCACCAGGGCCATCACCAACGCCTTGCCTGGGAAGTCACCACGGGTCAGGCCGATGGCCGCGAGCGTGCCGAAGACCATCGCCAGCAACGTCGCCGCCGGGGCCACGATGATACTGTTCTTCAGCGCTCGCATCCATTCGGCCGAGGCGAAGAAGTCGTGGTACCACTGCAGCGAAAAGCCTTGCAGCGGGTACACCAGGAAACTGCCGGAGTTGAACGACAGTGGAATGATCACCAGCACCGGCAGGATCAGGAACAACAGAATCAGCCCGCAGAGTGTGCGCAAGCAGTAGAACCACACCCGCTCGACGGGGGACATGTAAGGACTCACCATTTTCGATCTCCCCTTAGCTCAGGCGCAGGCGACTGGCGCCCACCAGCCAGCTGTAAATCAGATAAAGCACGATGGTCGCCAGCAACAGCAGCCCGCCGAGCGCCGTGGCCATGCCCCAGTTGATGCTGGTGTTGGTGTAGAACGCGACGAAGTAGCTGACCATCTGATCGTTCGGGCTGCCCAGCAGCGCCGGCGTGATGTAGTAGCCGATGGCAAGGATGAACACCAACAGGCAACCGGCACCGACCCCGGCATAGGTCTGCGGGAAGTACACCCGCCAGAAACTGGCGAACGGGTGACAGCCCAGGGAAATCGCCGCACGCATATAGGTTGGCGAGATGCCCTTCATCACGCTGTAGATCGGCAGGATCATGAACGGCAGCAGGATGTGGACCATGGAGATGTATACGCCGGTGCGGTTGAACACCAGCTCCAGGGGCTTATCGATGACGCCCATGGCCATCAGCGCACTGTTGATCAGACCACCGGACTGCAGCAGCACGATCCATGCGGCGACGCGTACCAGGATCGAGGTCCAGAACGGTAGCAGCACCAGGATCATCAGCAGGTTGCTCTGGCGCGAAGGCAGGTTAGCCAGCAGGTAGGCCAACGGATAAGCCAGCACCAGGCAGATCGCGGTGATCACCAGGCCCATCCAGAACGTGCGAGTGAAGATATCCAGGTAAATCGCCTGGTCGGGGGTAGCTGGGGCCAGTTCGCCGAGGTCATCGATGCGGTGATCGACGGCCGCCAGCAGGTAATACGGGGTAACGTCGCTGGTGTTGCGGCGGATCACCTGCCAGTACGCCGGGTCGCCCCAACGCTCATCGAGGTTTTCCAAGGCTTCTTTATAGGAAGCCGGCTCGGTGGCAAACGGCAACGCCCGAGCGGTCTTGGTCAGCAGGCTGCGATAGCCGGCCAGTTCCATGTTCAGGCGCTTGGACAAGTCGCCCAAGGTCTGATTCTTGCGGGCTTCGGCCAGGTCTTCACTGGCAGCCTTGTACACCGGCTCGCCCGGCAAACCGCGTCCGTCCCATGCAGCGACGGCGGCGACAGTGCGAGGCATGGCGCCCACCACTTCCGGGTTGCTGACGCTTTTGAACAGCAGCGCCACGATCGGCACCAGGAACACCAGCAACAGAAACAACACCAGCGGCGCGATCAAGGCCTGGGCCTTCCAGCGGTTGATCCGCTCGGCATGCTTGAGCCGTTGCTTGAGGGTGGGGCTGGTGCCCGCGTTCAGTGGAACGGCGATAGCCATGGCGAACTCCGCGAATCTTTTTGATCGTTACAGAGGCGGCGGGCCGCCTCTGTTCTTTTGAAACCGCAACCTGTGCAAGCGAGTCATTGTGGCGAGCGAGCTTGCTCGCGCTGGGCTGCGAAGCGGCCCCAAAATTTTGTCGGCAACGCCAATTTTGTGAGTGCTGCGCACTCAAGCGGGAGCAAGCTCCCTCGCCACAAAGCCCGTTCACCCATGGACGCTTTGGTTACTTGGCCGCCCAGGAGTTGAAGCGCTGCTCCAGTTGCTCACCGTTGTCAGCCCAGAAGCTGACGTCGATCTGCACTTGGTTGGCGATGTTTTCCGGGGTGGTCGGCATGTCCTTCAGGACATCCTTGGCCAGCAACGGTACAGCCTGGGTATTGGCCGGACCGTAGGCGATGTTTTCCGAATAGGTCTTCTGCTGCTGCGGCGCCACCGAGAAGGCGATGAATTTCTTCGCAGCTTCGGCGCGGGTCTTGTCCAGGCCACGTGGGATGGCCCAAGCGTCGAAGTCGTAGATACCGCCGTTCCACACCACTTTCAGGTTGCTTTCTTTCTGTACTGCGGCGATCCGGCCGTTGTAGGCCGAGCTCATGACCACGTCACCGGAAGCCAGGTACTGCGGCGGCTGGGCGCCAGCTTCCCACCACTGGATGTTCGGCTTGAGCTCATCGAGCTTCTTGAAGGCGCGATCCTGGCCGTCTTTGCCAGCCAGTACTTTGTAGACGTCTTTCGGCGCTACGCCATCGGCCATCAAGGCGAATTCCAGGGTGTACTTGGCGCCCTTGCGCAGGCCACGTTTGCCTGGGAATTGCTTGGTGTCCCAGAAATCCGCCCAACTGGTCGGCGCGGTCTTGAGCTTGTCGGCGTTGTAGGCCAGCACGGTCGACCACACGAAGAAGCCCACGCCGCAAGGCTGGATGGCGCCCTTGACGTAGTCTTCGGCCTTGCCGAACAGGGCCGGATCGAGTTGTTCGAACATGTCTTCGTCACAACCACGGGACAATTCCGGGGACTCGACTTCTACCAAATCCCACGAAACGCTCTTGGTATCGACCATGGCCTTGACCTTGGCCATTTCGCCGTTGTACTCGCCAGCCACGATCTTGCCATTGCCGGCCGCTTCCCACGGTGCGTAAAAGGCTTTGACCTGAGCCGCCTTGTTCGCCCCGCCGAAAGACACCACGGTCAGGTCCGGGCCCGCCGCCATCGCGCTTGCCGCACCCATCATGCCCAGTGTCAGGGCTGTGAACTTCAGGGATCTCAACATTTATTGTTCTCTCCACGTGCAGGGTTGGTGTTGGTACAGCAGGGGGCGATCAATTCGCCTCTAGAAGGGGATCGAGCGCACGCACATGCTCGACTTGCCAGCCAAGCGGAACCACGTCGCCAACGGCCAGCCCGGGATCGAGCTCGGCAATCGGTTGCTTCACGAAGAAGTCATTCTTGCCGCAGACTTCCAGGCGAACCCGGACGTGGTCGCCCAGATAGATGAATTCCGCCACCCTCCCTGAGAAGCGGTTGATGCATTGTTCGCTTGCGCCGTTGAGGCTCACCCGTTCCGGGCGGATCGACAGGGTCACCGGCTCGCCAGGCTTGCCGACATTCACCGCCAATGCCTCGACCTTTTCACCGCGTCCCAATTCCACCAGGCAGCGGTCGCCGGTCTGACTGTGCAGACGACCGTTGAGACGGTTGTTTTCGCCGATGAAGTTGGCGACGAAGGTGTTTTTCGGCTCTTCATACAGTGTGCGCGGAGGGGCGATCTGCTGGATCTCGCCCTGGTGGAATACCGCCACGCGGTCAGACATGGTCAAGGCTTCGCCCTGGTCGTGGGTCACGTACACCACGGTGACGCCGAGGCGCTGGTGCAGATGCTTGATTTCCATCTGCATGTGTTCACGCAGCTGCTTGTCCAACGCACCAAGGGGTTCGTCCATCAACACCAGCTGCGGTTCGAACACCAGCGCCCGGGCCAGGGCTACCCGTTGTTGCTGGCCGCCGGACAATTGCGCCGGGTAGCGTTGGGCGAAGCTGTCCAGCTGGACCATGCTCAAGACGCGCTTGACCCGATCACTCACGTCGCTCTTGTTCAGGCCACGCACCGTCAGCGGGAACGCCAGGTTCTCGGCGACGGTCATGTGCGGGAACAAGGCGTAGTTCTGGAACACCATGCCGATGTCGCGCTTGTGCGGTGGCACGTTGTTGATCGAGCGCCCGGCCAGCAGGATCTCACCGGCGGTTGGGGTCTCAAACCCGGCGAGCATCATCAGGCTGGTGGTCTTGCCGGAGCCGGAAGGCCCGAGCAGGGTCAGGAATTCGCCCTTGCGAATGTCCAGGTTGAGGTCTTTGACGATCAGGTTCTCGCCGTCGTAGCTCTTTTGCACACCACGAAAGCTGACCAGCACATCACTGGCCCCCGCGCTTGAATCGACCTGGCTCATACCCGCACCTTTTGTATTGATGACTGCTTGTGAGTCAAGCCTAGTGGAGCCTGGGGCCTGCGCAAATCGGGGCGCAGGAGAGAATCACCTCAGCCGGATGGAAGAGTCGGGGTAGGGATTGCCCTACAGGGATGACGGGATTGGATAAGGGCAGCGGCAAGTGATGAGCGGCAAGCTGCAAGCAGGGGCAAAAAGCGCTGTTGGCGTGTGTCGCAAATGGATATGCCGAGACAAAACCTTGTGGGAGCGCTGAAGCTCAGAGCAACTTGTGCTCCATCGCATACTTCACCAACTCAGCCAATGAGGTGATGTTGAGCTTCTGCATCAGCCGCGCCTTGTGGGTGCTGATGGTCTTGCTGCTCAGGGCCAGTTGCTGGGCGATATCGTTGACGTTGGCGCCCTGGGCCAGGCGTTCGAAGACGGAGAATTCACGCTCGGACAGCAGCGAGTGCAGCGGTCGCGTGTCGGTCAGGCCGACTTCAAAGACCATGCGGTCGGCCAGGTCCGGGTCGATATAGCGTCCGCCGGCCGCGACCTTGCGAATCGCCATGAGCAGCAGGGCCGGGTCGCTGTCCTTGGTCGCGTAGCCGGCGGCGCCGACCTTCAGGGCACGGGCGGCCATTTGCGCTTCGTCATGCATCGACAGCACCAGGATGGCCGGCGGGTTGTTCAGCGCCCGGATCCGTGGGATCGCCTCCAGGCCGTTGACGCCGGGCATGGAAATGTCCAGCAGCACCACTTCGCAGGGCACATGCCGCAAGGTTTCGAGCAACTGCTCACCATTGCTCGCCTCCCCTACCACCACCAGGTCCTTGGCCAGGCCGATCAGTTGCTTGATGCCTTCACGGACGATGGTGTGGTCTTCGGCTACCAGTACACGGATCACATTGTTCTCCAGATTCAGGATCCCTCATCGCGAGCAAGCTCGCTCCCGCAGGGCGTATGTGTACATCTCAATCAATGTGGAGCGAGCTGGCTCGCGATTGGGCCCGCCCAGGCAACCCACCCCATCAGGCCTCATGCAACGGCACCCGCACCGACAGGGTCGTCCCCTCCCCCGGCTCACTCTCCAGGGTCAACTGCCCGCCCATGATCAATACTCGTTCACGCATGCCGACCAGGCCAAAGGAGGTTGGCCGACTCGTATCGGCAATAAATCCTACACCGTCGTCGCTGACGGTCAGACACAATTCGTCGCCCTCCTGAACCAGCGTCAGCTCTACAGTATGCGCTTGGGCATGGCGCATCACGTTGGTCAGCGCTTCCTGGAGAATCCGGAACAGGCCAATGGCCTTGGCGTCGCTCAGGGCCGGCAGGTTGTCCGGCACCTGCACCAGGCATGGGATCTGCGTACGCGCCTCGAAACGCCGAGCCTGCCATTCGATGGCCGAGGCAATGCCAGCATCCAGGATCGGCGGGCGGAGCGCCGTTGCCACATCCCGCACCAGCTGGAACAACTGAGCAATCAGGCGCTTCATGCTATTAAGCCGCTCATGCAGGCCCGGGTCGAGTTGCGCGTAGGCCAATTCGCACATGGATGTTTCTAGCTTCAACACCGTCAGCATCTGGCCCAGCTCGTCGTGGACCTCCCGGGCAATGCGCGCCTTTTCCTCTTCCCGCACACTTTCCAGGTGCGCTGACAATTCGCGCAACTGTTCCCGTGAGCTGGCCAGCTCCAGTTCGATGCGCTTGCTTTCGGTGATGTCCCAGACGATTCCGTCCCAGACATAGGCGCCATCTTCGAGACGGCGGGTGATCGCTTTGATCTCGGCCCAGCGCTCCTGGCCTTCGCGGGTCAGGATGCGGCCTTGCCATGACCAGTCACTGTCGGTGTCCAGCGCCTGGTCCTGAGTGCGGTGGTAATCGGCCTTGTCCTGCGGGTGCACCAGGCTGCGCAGCCCGGTGTCGCTGCGGGCCAGGGTTGCAGGGGAATAACCCACCAGGCTTTCGCTGCCTTCGCTGATGTAGGCAAAGTCGATCTGGCCGGTCACCGGCGCCCGCTCCAGGCGAAAGACCAGGCCTGGCACATTAGCGGCAATACCTTGCAACCGCGCTTCGCTTTCGCGCAACGCCGCCAGCGCTCGTCGGCGCTCGGTCACATCATTGAGGTAGACCACCAGGTATTCAGCGTCGCGAAAGCGCAGGAAGCTCAGAGAAACGTCAGCCGGCAAGATGCTGCCATCGGCTCGCACGCATTCGGTTTCGAAACTCTGCGGCCCATCTTCGCTGGCCCGGGCGCGCTTCCACAGGTTCAGCCAGCGATCCATGTGCAAACCCGGCTCGAAGTCAATCAAGGGGCGGTCGATGATGGCGCCCGAGGCATACCCGAGCATGGTTTCAGCCGCTCGGTTGGCATAACGCACGTGACTGTCCCAATTGACCCAGAGGATGCCGACCGTACTTTGATCGATGGAAAACTGCGTCAGGCGCAAGGCTTCTTCGCTGGCCGTACGCTGAGCGATGTCCTCCCTCGCGGCACGCAGACGACGCTCCAGTGCGCGTTGCTGGCGGCGCTGCCAGAACACGATGGAGACGCTGCTGAGCAGCAGGGCCAGAATCAATAGGGTCAAGTTCTGCCAGAAGCCCGGGGTCTCGGTCAGACGTGGATATTTTGGCTTGAGCCAACGGCTGTGCAATTGCTCCAGCGCCTTGGCCGGGATCGCCTGCAAACCGCTGTCGATGATCTCGGCCAGTTCCGGCCAGTCCCGGCGTGTGGCAACCCGCAGCAACTGCGGCAGGCCGATGTCGCCCACCACCGCCAGCTCGGCGAATTCGGGCTCGACCATCAACCGCCCGAGCTGTGCCTCGTCGACCACCGCGTATCGAGCCTGCTGGGTCAGCAATAATTGCAGGGCCTCGCGCTCCATCGGCACACCTTGCAGATTCAGCGTCGGGTAGTTGCTGCGCAGGTAATCGGCCGTCGCGCTGGGCATGCGCACCGCGACCCGGGCCTGGCTGTCGAGTTTTTCCAACTCCACCCCTTCGGCGCCCTTCTGCGCGCCGACGATCAGTTGCGGCACTCGCATATAGGGATCGGAAAACTGCCAGAGCTTGAGCCCGCCCGGGGATTGGGTCAGGCCCGGAGCTACGTCCACCTCGCCGGCGCGCACCGCTGCTTCCAGTTGTGCCAGGTCCTGGAAATTGCGCCAGGTGAGCTCGACGTTCAACGCCTTGCCCAGCCATTGCATCAACTCGACGTTAGTGCCGGACAAACGCTGCAGGCGCCGGTCGTATTGGGCATAGGGCGCCTGCAATACCAGGCCGACCCGCCATTGCGGATGTTGCACCAACCATTGGCGCTGTCCCGCATTCAATTGCACCCCATGCGTCGACGGTGCGGGCGCGGCCCACGCCATCAAGGGAAGCCATAAACAGCCGATAACCCACAGGCAGCAAAAACGCATCATCGAAGTCTCATGCACTGACAAATACTGACCAACCCATTAGGCTGCCGGAAATACTTCTGGTCATGGAATATCCAATGCCCTCTGTTTATCGCCTGGCGTTGCCAGCATTGTGCCTGTCGCTGATCCTGCCAAGTGCCTTTTCTGTACAGGCCAGTGAAACGGCGCCCGCCGCGCAGCAACCTGCCGAGGAAAAACCCGTCGAGCGCCAACCCTTGCTCGAGCGTAGCCAGGAAGAGGCGACCGCACTTGAACGAAGAGTCCCGGCCCAGGAACAACAACAGTTACAGACCGGCAGCGATGCCTTCCTGGCACTGTGGAAACCGGCCAATACCGGCGACCCCAGAGGCGCAGTCATCATAATCCCCGGCGCCGGCGAAACAGCTGACTGGCCTCAAGCTATCGGCCCTTTGCGGAAAAAGTTGCCAGATGTTGAGTGGAGCAGCCTGAGTATCACCCTGCCGGACCTGCAAAGCGACGTCATTGCACCGCGTGTGGTAGAAACACCGCCAGAGACCAAGCCGACCGACACCGCTGCCGCAGCACCGGACGCCACCACTGCGGCGCCGATCGAACAGGCCGCAGGCGGCGAAGCCGATGCGGCAGATCCCGTCGTCGACCAAACCGATGAAGAACATGCCAAGGCCGACGCCGAGCGCATCTTCGCCCGTATCGATGCAGCCCTGGCCTACGCCGAACAGCAAAGCGCACGCCGTATCGTGCTGCTGGGCCATGGCACTGGCGCTTATTGGGCAGCGCGCTACTTGAGTGAAAAGCAGCCCTCACAAGTCGAACGCTTAGTGATGGTGGCCGCCCAGACCCCGGCCACCGCCAAGCCGGCCCTGGCCGAACTGACCTCGACCTTGAAACTGGCGACCGCCGACATTTTCTACATGGACAAGCCGCTGGATCGAAACGCGGCGCTGGAGCGCTTGCAGGCGAGCAAACGCTTGAAAGGCTCGACCTTCAGCCAGGTGTCCCTCAAGGCCCTGCCGAACCCGGCGGCGGAGCAGGAGCAGCTGTTTCGTCGGGTCCGGGGTTGGTTGAATCCGCAGAAGGCGGGGGAGTAAGGCTGACCCGTTCGGGATGTCGGCGCCCACCCTCCTGTGGCGAGGGAGCTTGCTCCCGTTCGGCTGCGCAGCAGTCGCAATCCGGGTCTTTACGAAGAACCGCAGTGCCCGCTTTGGGGACCGCTTCGCGCTCCAGCGGGAGCAAGCTCCCTCGCCACAGGGGATAGTAGCGCTACCGGAAATTCCGCCGTTCCCGTATCAAGCGATAGGCGTTGTGCAACTCCCGAGTCCTGTCAGTGGCTTCACGCACCTGCAAGGGCGTTGCCCCGCTGCCGGCAATCTTGTCCGGATGGTGGCGACTGAGCAGGCGTCGGTAAGCGCGCTTGATCTGTGACGGTTCGCTGGTGGCGGAAACGCCCAGCAAACGCAACGCCTCCTGATACGTCACCCCACTGCTGGGCAGCGACAGTTTGTGCGGTTCGTAATCGCTGGCCAATGCCTGGACCTGTTGTTGGGTCCAGCCCAGCCACTTGCCCCACCGGGCAATCAATTCACGCTCGCCGACGCCCGCCTTGCCATCAGCCCAAACCATTCGCCAGCAGGCCCGCAGCACGCCTTCCGCCGCATGCGGCTGGGTGCTGAGGCGGCGCAGATAACCGCGTAGGCGGACATCTCCAGACTTGCCCCGGTTGAATGCAGCGATGGCCCGGCGTTGCGCCGATTCGCTCAGGTCCAGGGCCCGCATTTCCTGGCGAGCCTGTTGGATGTGACCGTCGACCACACGCCCATCGCTTTTCGCCAAACGCCCCAGCAACACAAACAACAGTTCATCGTTGCGCAACGCTGGGCGCCCGCCCAGACGCTCACGAAGCTGCTCCCAGCTTTGCACGTTTAGGCGCCTATCCAACGCTTGTCCTAATAACGCACCAAGCATGGCCCCCGGGATGCTGGCTATGGCAAAGCCCGCCCCGGCTCCAATCAGAGTCCCTGGCCACCACATATCAACCGCTCGCTTCTATCAAGGTTTCGACCTGCGCCAAACGTTCATGGGTGCCGACATCGACCCAATGCCCTTTGAGGTGCTCGCCACTGACGCGTCCCTCGGCCATGGCCGCGCGCAACAGCGGTGCGAGCTTGAACGCACCCTCCGCGCAACCGTCGAACAACCGCGGGTGCAGAACGGCGATGCCGCTATAGGTCAGGTTGTCGGCAGGGGCGTGCCTATCGTGAACCTTTCCGTCGACCAGGACGAAATCGCCGTCTGGGTGATGCTCGGGATTATCGACGAGCACCAGGTGCGCCAACCCTTCGAGCGGCCGGCGCAAAGCGCTGAAGTCGTAGTCGGTCCAGACATCGCCGTTCACCACCACAAACGCTTCATCGCCCAGCAGCGGCAAGGCCCGGAAGACTCCACCGCCGGTTTCCAGCGGCTCGCCTTCAGGGGAAAACCGAATGCTCACGCCAAACCGTGCACCATCCCCCAGGTGATCTTCGATCTGCTGACCGAGCCAGGCGTGATTGATCACGATCTCGGTGAATCCGGCCCTGGCCAGCGCCCGCAAGTGGTATTCGATCAAGGGAACACCACCGACGCGAATCAACGGCTTTGGCGTGGTAAGGGTCAAGGGGCGCATGCGTTCGCCCTTGCCTGCCGCCAGAATCATCGCCTTCATGCCGTTGCTCCGGCCGATTGCCGCAGGCTGCCCAGAAGTTCATCGAGCGGTGCCAGTTCCGGACGGCGGGCAATGACCGCTTCTATATAAGCAAAGAATCGCGGCACATCGCCGAGGTAGCGTGGCTTGCCATCACGATGACAAATGCGCGCGAAGATCCCGATGACCTTTAGATGACGCTGCACACCCATCAAATCGCTGGCCCGCAGGAAGTCCTCGAGGTCCGGCTGCACGGGAATGCCGAGGGCGCCGGCCTGCTGCCAGTAACTCTCCAGCCAGCCGCGCACGCGCGCCTCGGGCCAACTGAGGAAAGCGTCCTTGAACAGGCAGGTCACGTCGTAGGTAACGGGACCATAGACGGCATCCTGAAAATCCAGCACGCCGGGGTTCGGCACGCTGAGCATCAGGTTGCGTGGCATGTAGTCCCGGTGCACCAGCACTTTGGGCTGGGCCAGGGCGCTGTCGATCAGCAGCTCGCTGGCCTGCTGCCAGAGCTGCTGCTGGGCCGAATCCAATTCAATCCCCAGCTCGCGCTTGACGTACCACTCGGGGAACAATTCCAGCTCCCGACGCAACAACGCGACATCGTAGCTCGGCAACGGCGCAACCATTGGCAGTTGCTGGAAAGCCAGCAAGGCTTGCAGGGCATCGCGGAATAAATCGTCGGCATTTTCGCCGTTGATCACGTCCAGATAGGTTTGGTTGCCCAAGTCATTGAGCAAAAGAAAGCCGCGCTCAAGGTCTTCGGCATAAATTTTTGGCACGTTAATGCCGGATTTCGCCAGCAAAAAAGCAATATCCACAAAGGGTTTGCAGTTTTCCTGGGGCGGTGGCGCATCCATTACGATCAAACTGCGACCCTCGCCTTCCCAGCGGAAATAACGCCGAAAACTCGCGTCACTGCTGGCGGCGGTCAACGTGGCCGGGGGTACGGGGCCCCAGCCCTGTTGAGTGAAAAGGATCGGCAGTTGTTCATCGAGCCAAACTTTCAGGTGTTGCAAGCGTACATCTTGGTCGGGCATTGCAAGGGTCTCCGACGGCGCTAGCCGTCAAGCGGGTCATGCTTTATTATCCAGCATCTTTTTCAGACCATCGAGAGGCGTGCGGCCCACACCGCGGGCAGATGGCACGCAGGAAGCCCGGACTAATAAGATGGCATTGAAATCCCCCGCGTTTCGTAAAAAATTTCCGTTGCTGGTCACCGGCAGTCTGCTGGCCCTGCAACCCCTGGCCTCTTCATTCGTCGTCGCGGCGCAGCAGTATGACTGCTCCGTCTCCGCTTCGGGTGCCTGGGACTGTGCACCCAAGACACCGGCCGCCGCGTTGCCGCCGCGCCCCGTGCATGACGGCAGTGCGGTTTCCGACAGCGGCGCGGCTCCGGCCGACAGCAGCTCGGGCGAGGAAGCCGGCGAAAAGCCGATGCTCGTTACCGAAGCCAAGGGCCGCGGCCTGAAGTCGCGCAGTGCAGACTACAGTCACCTGGATTGGGTTCCACGGGAGAACCTTACCCCGGCGCAATTGGCTGAAACCGGCCCTTACTGCTCGGGTGCCTATATCGAGCCGACCCGTCCTGGCATGAACGACAAGACGGCCAAGAGCGACGCTCCTACCTTCCTCGGCGCCAAGGCTTCGCGCTATCAACAGGAAGAACAGGTGGCGACGCTGGCCGGCGACGTGGTCATGCGCCAGGGCAGCATGCAGGTCGAGGCCGACGAGGCCAGCCTGTACCAGGCTGAGAACCGCGGTGAGCTGAGCGGTAACGTCCGCGTTCGCGACAACGGTGCACTGATCGTCGGCGACCATGCCGATGTACAGCTGGACACCGGCGAAGCCAAGGTCGACAACGCCGAATACGTGATGCACAAGTCGCGTATTCGCGGTAACGCGCTGTACGCCAAGCGTGCAGAGAATGCGATCATCCGTCTCAAGGACGGTACGTACACCACGTGCGAACCGAACAGCAACGCCTGGACGCTCAAGGGCAACAACATCACCCTGAACCCGGCCACCGGCTTCGGTACCGCGACCAACGTGACGCTGCGGGTCAAGGACTTCCCGGTCCTGTACACACCGTACATCTACTTCCCGATCGACGACCGTCGCCAGTCCGGCTTCCTGCCGCCGACCATCGGCAGCGGCAGCGACACCGGCTTCCTGCTGGTCACCCCGTACTACTTCAACCTGGCGCCGAACTACGATGCCACGTTGTATCCGCGCTACATGGCCAAGCGCGGCCTGTTGATGGAAGGCGAATTCCGCTACCTGACCAAATCCAGCGAAGGTCAGTTCGGTGCTGCGTACCTCAACGACGAGGACGATGAGCGCAGCGGGCAAAGCGACTACGACAAGACCCGCTACATGTATAACTGGCAGCACAAGGGCGGCCTCGACTCGCGCGTGCTGACGGAAGTCGACTACACCAAGATCAGCGATCCTTACTATTTCCAGGATCTTAAAAGCGATCAGATTGGTATCGAGACCAATGATCGCGTCAATCAGCAAGGGATCGTCAGCTATCGGGGGGATAACTACGTTGCCCGCTTGAATGCACAGGCCTACCAGTTGGCGACGATTTCGAAGATCACACCGTACAACCGCCTGCCCCAGATTACGTTCAGCGGTGCTCTGCCGGAGCACCCGTATGGGCTGGATTTCGCATACAAGACAGAGTTGGTGCGGTTTGACCGTGATTTGCGCACTGGCAACTATACCGATGAGGACGGCAACGTCGAGCCGTGGCTGGATACCAACGTTCGCGGCCTGGCACGGGCTAACGGCAATCGCATGAACCTCGCGCCGGTTATGAGCCTGCCGATGACCGCGTCCTATGGCTATCTCAAACCGTCCCTCAAGTACCAATACACCCAATATGATTTGGATCTGGATGGTACGGGCAAGAGCGTCGTTGGAAACGGCTACGACAGCACGCCAAACCGCAGTGTCCCTATCGCCAGCATCGACAGCGGTCTGTACTTCGACCGCAACACGCAATGGTTTGGCACCAACTATCGTCAGACCCTGGAACCACGCCTGTTCTATCTCTATGTACCCGAGAAGGACCAGAGCGACATTCCTATCTTCGATACCAGCGAATCGACCTTTAGCTATTCCTCGTTGTTTCGCGACAATCGCTTCACCGGCTCTGACCGTGTCGGGGACGAGAACAAGTTGTCCTTGGGCGTGACCAGCCGCTGGATTGAAGAGAACGGCTTTGAGCGCCAACGTCTCGCCGTCGGCCAGGCGTTTTATTTCAAGGATCGCAAAGTCCAATTGCCAGGCATTGACTTCGATACTCGAGAAGACGCCAAGTCGGACGTTTCTCCGTACGCACTGGAATACGAATACCACTGGAACCGCGACTGGCGCACCACTGCGACCTACAACTGGGACCCGGACACCCGCAGCCCCCGCTCGGGTAGCGCGATGTTCCATTACCAGCCGGAAGACAACCCGAACAAGGTCATCAATGCCGGTTACCGCTACCGCAACGACCAGGTCCGCTACGACGAGGCGACCGGCCAATGGCAAGTGGGCGGTGGCGACTATGGTCGCCCGGGCGATGCGGACTATGTGAAGGACTACTACAAGATCAAGCAGCACGACTTCTCGGTCATCTGGCCGATCGTGCCACAGTGGAACCTCATCAGCCGCTGGCAGTATGACTACAACCGCAACCGTACCCTGGAAGCCTTCGGTGGTTTCGAATACGACAATTGCTGCTGGAAACTGCGCCTGATCAACCGTTACTGGGTCGACTACGAAGAGTTCAGTCAAGCCGCCCCGGAAAACGAAAAAGGCGACCACGGCATCTTCCTCCAAATTGTTCTGAAGGGACTCGGCGGCCTGACCGGCGCCAAGGTAGAGAGCTTCCTCGACAAAGGCATCCAAGGTTATCGTGAACGTGAAGACCAAGCTTTCTGATTGTCTGCGCCCGCTGATGCTGGGCGCGCTGTTCCTGGGTACCGCGGCCAACGCCGCGGTACAGTCCATCGATAAAGTGGTGGCCATCGTCGACAACGACGTGGTCATGCAGAGCCAGCTGGACCAGCGCGTCCATGAAGTGCAGCAAACCATCGCCAAGCGCGGCGGAGGCCTGCCGCCTCCGGGCGTGCTGGACCAGCAAGTGCTCGAACGCCTGATCGTCGAAAACCTGCAGTTGCAGATCGGCGAACGCTCCGGCATTCGCATCACCGATGAAGAACTGAACCAGGCCGTCGGCACCATTGCCCAGCGCAATAACATGAGCATCGACCAGTTCCGCGCCGCCCTGGCTCGCGACGGCCTCTCCTACGAGGACGCCCGTGATCAGATCCGCCGCGAAATGGTCATCAGCCGTGTGCGTCAGCGCCGTGTGGCCGAACGCATCCAGGTGTCGGAGCAGGAAGTGAAAAACTTCCTCGCCTCGGACCTGGGCAAGATGCAGCTTTCCGAAGAACTGCACTTGGCGAACATCCTGATTCCAACCCCGGAAAGCGCCAACTCCGAAGCGATCCAGAGCGCTTATCGCCAGGCAATGGATGTCTACCAGCAACTCAAGCAAGGCGCTGATTTCGGTCAGATGGCCATTGCCAAGTCGGGCAGCGACAACGCCCTGGAAGGCGGTGACATGGGCTGGAGAAAACCCGCTCAACTGCCGCCTCCGTTCGACCGTGAACTGAGCGCCATGGCCGTGGGCGACATCACCCAGCCAGCACGCACCCCGGGCGGCTTCATTATCCTGAAAGTGCTGGAAAAGCGCGGTGGCGGAACCCAGGTCCGTGACGAAGTCCATGTTCGCCACATCCTGATCAAGCCAAGCGAGATTCGCAGCGAAGCCGAGACCAAGCGCCTGGCGGAGAAACTCTACGACCGCATCGAAGCGGGCGAAGACTTTGCTGAACTGGCGAAGAGTTTTTCCGAAGACCCGGGCTCGGCCCTCAACGGCGGCGACCTGAATTGGGTTGACCCCAATGCACTGGTTCCCGAGTTCCGCCAGGTCATGGCTGACACGCCGCAAGGCCAGTTGTCCAAGCCGTTCAAGAGCCCTTATGGCTGGCACGTGCTGGAAGTCCTTGGCCGCCGCGCCACTGACAGCACCACCCAGGCTCGCGAACAGCAGGCAATGACTGTCTTGCGCAACCGCAAATACGACGAAGAGCTGCAAACCTGGCTGCGTCAGATTCGCGACGAAGCCTACGTTGAAATCAAACTTCCTGGTGCAGACCAGGCAGCGCAGTGAAACCCAAGCGTTTCGCGCTGACCCCCGGCGAACCAGCCGGCATCGGTCCCGACCTGTGCCTGCTGCTCGCCTCGCAAGCCCAGCCACACCCCCTGATTGCCATCACCAGTCGCGACCTGCTCCTTGAGCGGGCCGCGCAACTGGGGCTGGTCGTCAACCTGTTGCCCGTGACCTCGCAGGCCTGGCCGGACGTCCCGGCACCCGCCAACAGCCTGTATGTCTGGGATACGCCCCTGGGTGCTCCGGTCGTCACAGGGCAGTTGGACAAGGCCAACGCCGCGTTCGTCCTCGAGACCCTGACCCGCGCCGGCCAGGGCTGCCTGGACGGTGCCTTCGCCGGCATGATCACCGCACCGGTGCACAAAGGCGTGATCAACGAATCCGGGATTGCCTTTTCCGGGCACACCGAATTCCTGGCGGACCTGACCCACACCGCGCAAGTGGTGATGATGCTCGCTACCCGTGGGCTGCGTGTGGCCCTGGTGACCACTCACCTGCCCTTGCGGGACGTCGCCGACGCCATCACCCCGGAACGCCTGGAGCGGGTCACGCGCATCCTGCACGCCGACCTGCAGGAAAAATTCGGCATCGCCCGGCCGCGCATCCTCGTTTGCGGGCTCAATCCCCACGCGGGCGAAGGCGGACACCTGGGCCGTGAAGAAATCGACATCATCGAACCCACTTTGGAGCGCCTGCGCAGCGAGGGCATGGACCTGCGTGGCCCGCTGCCTGCCGACACTCTGTTTACCCCAAAATATCTGGAGCACTGCGACGCGGTGCTGGCGATGTACCACGACCAGGGCCTGCCCGTGCTGAAGTACAAAGGTTTCGGCGCGGCGGTCAACGTGACGCTGGGCCTGCCGATCATCCGCACCTCCGTGGACCATGGCACTGCCCTGGACCTGGCCGGCAGCGGCAAGATCGATACCGGCAGCCTGCAAGTCGCGCTGGAAACCGCCTACCAGATGGCCGAGACCCATTTATGACCGAGCAATACCAACACCGCGCGCGCAAGCGTTTCGGCCAGAACTTCCTGCATGACGCCGGCGTGATCGATCGTATCCTGCGCTCGATCCGGGCCAAGCCCGACGACCGCCTGCTGGAAATCGGCCCGGGCCAGGGCGCCCTGACCGAGGGCCTGCTCGACAGCGGCGCACAACTGGACGTGGTGGAACTGGACAAGGACCTGGTGCCGATCCTCAACCAGCAGTTCGCCGGCAGAAGCAATTTCAGCCTGCACCAGGGCGACGCGCTGAAGTTCGACTTCAATAGCCTGAACGCTGCACCGAACAGCCTGCGGGTGGTGGGAAACCTGCCGTACAACATCTCCACTCCGCTGATCTTCCACCTGCTGAGCAACGCCGGCCTGATCCGCGACATGCATTTCATGTTGCAGAAAGAAGTGGTCGAGCGTCTCGCCGCCGGCCCTGGCGGTGGTGACTGGGGTCGCCTGTCGATCATGGTCCAGTACCATTGCCGGGTCGAACACCTGTTCAACGTAGGCCCGGGCGCGTTCAACCCGCCGCCGAAGGTCGACTCGGCCATTGTCCGCCTGGTGCCCCATGCCATCCTGCCGCACCCGGCCAAGGATCATCGCCTGCTGGAGCGGGTGGTACGCGAAGCGTTCAACCAGCGCCGCAAAACCTTGCGCAACACCCTGAAACTATTGCTCAGCAGCACCGAAATCGAAGCCGCCGGCGTCGATGGCAGCCTGCGCCCAGAGCAGTTGGACCTGGCAGCGTTCGTGCGCCTGGCCGACAAACTCAGTGAACAGGTCGTCCCGCAAGTCGACGCCAACTGAACGGGTGACGATCGCTATCGGGCAGTACGCCAGTCTGGTCTACTACCCGATACTTGGCCTAGACTGATCTCCTGAGTCGCGCCCGCGTCCCGCTTCGTTTTTAAGGCCTTTTTGCATGTCCGATCCTCGTTACCAGGTCGACGTCAGCGTCACCACCCGTTTTCTGGCAGAACAGTCGCAACCCGAGCATGACCGCTTCGCTTTCGCCTACAGCATTACCGTGCGCAATAACGGCTCCTTGCCGGCCAGGCTACTGTCACGGCATTGGATCATCACCGACGGCGATGGCCATGTCGAAGAAGTGCGTGGCGAAGGTGTGGTCGGCCAGCAGCCGTTGATCGATGCAGGCAAGAGCCACAGCTACAGCAGCGGCACGGTGATGACGACCAAGGTCGGCACCATGCAGGGTACCTACCAGATGCTGGCCGAGGACGGCAAACGCTTCGACGCCGTCATCAAACCCTTTCGCCTGGCCGTGCCCGGAGCCCTGCACTAATGGCCACGTATGCGGTCGGTGACCTGCAAGGCTGCCTCGACCCGCTCAAATGCTTGCTGGAGCGCGTTGCTTTCGATCCTCAAAAAGACACGCTGTGGCTGGTGGGCGACCTGGTCAACCGTGGCCCGCAGTCCCTTGAGACGTTGCGCTTTCTCTACAGCATCCGCCAGTCGCTGGTGTGCGTGCTCGGTAACCACGACCTGCATCTGCTGGCTGCCTGGCAGAACATCGAGCGCCTGAAAAAATCCGACACCTTGAGCGAAATTCTCGACGCCCCCGATTGCGTTGAACTGCTGGAGTGGTTGCGCCAGCAGAAGCTCATGCACTACGACGAGGCGCGCAACCTTGCACTGGTCCATGCCGGCATCCCGCCCCAGTGGTCCCTGCGCAAGGCGCTCAAGTGCGCTGGCGAAGTCGAACAGGCATTGCGTGACGACAACCTGTTCGCCCCCTACCTGGACGGCATGTACGGCAACGAGCCGGTCAAGTGGGACAACGACCTCACCGGCAGCGCTCGTCTTCGCGTCATCACCAATTATTTCACGCGCATGCGCTTCTGCACCCGCGACGGCAAGCTCGATCTCAAGGGCAAGGAAGGTATCGAGACGGCGCCGCCCGGCTATGCCCCCTGGTTCAAGCACAGTGAGCGCAAGACCCGTAACCTGAAGATCATTTTCGGGCACTGGGCCGCACTCGGCGGCCAATCCGACGAACCCGGCGTCTTCGCCCTCGATACCGGTTGCGTGTGGGGCAGTGCCATGACCCTGATGAACGTCGACACTGGCGAGCAACTGCATTGCGATTGCGATGAACAGGGCCACGCCAAAACCCATCACCCGACCACTGCACCATTGCCGGCCGGCACTGCCGTTTGACCGGCGTTGCGCTTCAGCTACAGGAGCCCCTCATGAGCGAATTCAAACGCATCCCCCCGGAACAGGCCCAGGCCCTGCGCGAGCAAGGCGCGGTCGTCGTCGACGTTCGCGACCCAGCCACGTTTGCGGCTCTGCATATCAGTGGCGCCAAGCATCTGGATAACCACTCCATCGCTGACTTCATCCGCGCCGCCGACCTCGATGCGCCGACCGTCGTGGTCTGCTATCACGGCAACTCCAGCCAGAGCGCAGCCGCCTATCTGGTCAGCCAGGGCTTCACCGACGTCTACAGCCTGGACGGCGGCTTTGAGTTGTGGCGTGCGACCTATCCTTCAGAAACAGCGCAAGACAATCACGAATAATTTTTTATGCCGTCCAAGCCCGCGTGAACCGTGGGCTTGAGCGATGGCAGACGAACGGTCTGCCATAACTAATTACGTATTCCACCTTTACCTCCGCGATTCCGAACTATCCTTAGCCTCAGGCCATCCAAAACAGGGGAGAGCCGGTACACCGGCGCGCGGGTCATCGGGAGTCAGCTTTCAAGAGCCTGCATGCTTGAAAGCATTCTGGGGGGTAAAACGGCAACTGGGTTCCCAGCGGCTGTCCAGCATCGACTGATTGATCCGACACCGGCTCCACGTATCGAGCGAGGTGACGTCATGAGCATTTTTAGCCACTTCCAGCAACGTTTCGAGTCCACGCGGCAGGAGGAATACTCGCTGCAGGAATACCTCGAACTCTGCAAGCAGGACCGCAGTGCCTATGCATCGGCTGCGGAGCGTCTGTTGCTGGCCATCGGAGAACCGGAGCTGCTGGATACCTCGACCAACTCGAGGCTCTCGCGAATTTTTTCCAACAAGGTGATTCGCCGCTATCCGGCCTTTGCGGACTTCCACGGGATGGAAGAATGCATCGAACAAATCGTGTCCTATTTCCGCCACGCCGCCCAAGGCCTGGAAGAGAAGAAACAAATCCTTTATCTGCTCGGCCCCGTGGGTGGTGGTAAATCGTCCCTGGCCGAGAAGCTCAAGCAACTGATCGAAAAAGTGCCCTTCTACGCCATCAAGGGCTCACCGGTGTTCGAATCGCCTCTAGGGCTTTTCAACGCCACTGAAGATGGCGCGATCCTCGAGGAAGACTTCGGCATTCCACGCCGCTATCTCAATACCATCATGTCGCCCTGGGCAACCAAGCGCCTGGCCGAGTTCGGCGGTGACATCAGCCAGTTCAAGGTGGTCAAGCTCTACCCATCGATCCTCAACCAGATCGCGGTGGCCAAGACCGAACCGGGTGACGAAAACAACCAGGATATTTCCGCCCTGGTGGGCAAGGTCGATATCCGTAAACTGGAAGAATTCCCACAGAACGACGCCGACGCCTACAGCTATTCGGGTGCACTGTGCCGGGCCAACCAGGGCCTGATGGAATTCGTCGAAATGTTCAAGGCGCCCATCAAGGTGCTGCACCCGCTGCTGACCGCCACTCAGGAAGGCAACTACAACAGCACCGAGGGGCTGGGGGCCATTCCGTTCACCGGCATCCTGCTGGCCCACTCCAACGAATCGGAATGGCATACCTTCCGCAACAACAAGAACAACGAGGCCTTCATCGACCGGATCTACATCGTCAAGGTGCCGTATTGCCTGCGAGTGAGCGATGAGGTGAAGATCTACGACAAGCTGCTGTTCAACAGTTCGCTGTCCAAGGCCCATTGCGCACCCGACACCCTGAAGATGCTTGCCCAGTTCACCGTGCTGTCGCGCCTCAAGGAACCGGAAAACTCCAACATCTATTCGAAGATGCGCGTGTACGACGGTGAAAACCTCAAGGACACCGATCCGAAGGCCAAGTCGATCCAGGAATACCGCGACAATGCGGGGGTCGACGAAGGGATGAACGGGCTGTCCACACGCTTCGCGTTCAAGATCCTGTCCAAGGTCTTCAACTTCGACCCTCACGAGATCGCGGCCAACCCGGTTCATCTGCTGTATGTGCTGGAACAGCAGATCGAGCAAGAGCAATTCCAGGCCGAAACCCGCGAGCGCTACCTGCGTTTCCTCAAGGAATACCTGGCCCCGCGCTACATCGAGTTCATCGGCAAGGAAATCCAGACGGCGTACCTGGAGTCCTACAGCGAGTACGGCCAGAACATCTTCGACCGCTACGTGCTGTACGCAGACTTCTGGATCCAGGACCAGGAATACCGCGACCCGGAAACCGGCGAAATCCTCAATCGCGTGGCCCTCAACGAGGAACTGGAGAAAATCGAGAAACCGGCGGGCATCAGCAATCCGAAGGACTTCCGCAACGAGATCGTCAACTTCGTATTGCGCGCCCGGGCCAACAACAACGGCAAGAACCCAACCTGGCTCAGCTATGAAAAGCTGCGGGTGGTCATCGAGAAGAAAATGTTCTCCAACACCGAAGACCTGCTGCCAGTCATCAGCTTCAACGCCAAGGCCAGCAAGGAGGATCAGCAAAAACACAACGATTTCGTCACACGCATGGTCGAACGTGGCTATACCGACAAACAGGTACGACTGCTCTCCGAGTGGTATCTGCGGGTCCGGAAATCGCAGTAAGCAGCGGCAAGCTTCTAGCTACAGCCTGTAAGGGAACGGCGTTGAGCCCATGGCTCGACGCCACGCCCCTTGCAGCTTGAAGCTTACGACTTGAAGCTCCTCTGGAGGGGCCTATGAGCTATGTGATCGACCGACGCCTTAATGGCAAGAACAAGAGCACGGTGAACCGCCAGCGGTTTCTGCGGCGTTACCGTGACCACATCAAGAAGGCCGTCGAAGAGGCGGTCAGCCGGCGTTCCATTACCGACATGGAACACGGCGAACAGATCAGCATCCCCGGTCGCGACATCGACGAGCCGGTGCTTCACCATGGTCGTGGCGGCAAACAGACCGTCGTGCACCCCGGCAACAAGGAATTCACCAGTGGCGAGCACATCCCCCGTCCCCAGGGCGGAGGCGGCGGCAAGGGACCCGGCAAGGCCGGTAACTCCGGCGAAGGCATGGATGAGTTCGTGTTCCAGATCACCCAGGAGGAATTCCTGGAGTTCATGTTCGAGGACCTGGAGCTGCCGAACCTGGTCAAGCGTAACCTGACCGGCACCGACACCTTCAAGACCGTGCGTGCCGGTATCAGCAACGAAGGCAATCCATCACGCATCAACATCATCCGCACCCTTCGCTCAGCCCACGCCCGGCGTATCGCGCTGTCGGGCAGCAGCCGGGCAAAACTACGCGAGGTGAAGGAAGAACTGGCCCGCCTGAAACGGGAAGAACCCGACAATTTTGGCGACATTCAGGACCTTGAAGCGGAAATCGAGAAACTCAGCGCCCGCATCCATCGCGTACCGTTCCTCGACACGTTCGACCTCAAGTACAACCTGCTGGTGAAACAGCCAAACCCCAGCTCCAAGGCGGTGATGTTCTGCCTGATGGACGTCTCCGGCTCCATGACCCAGGCCACCAAGGACATCGCCAAGCGCTTCTTCATCCTGTTGTACCTGTTCCTGAAACGGAACTACGACAAGATCGATGTAGTGTTCATCCGCCATCACACCAGCGCCCGGGAAGTGGATGAAGAGGAATTCTTCTATTCCAGGGAAACCGGCGGCACCATCGTCTCCAGCGCCCTGAAGCTGATGCAGGAGATCATGGCCGAGCGCTACCCCGCCAACGAATGGAACATCTATGCAGCCCAGGCGTCGGACGGCGACAACTGGAACGACGATTCACCGATCTGCCGTGACATCCTGATCAACCAGATCATGCCGTTCGTCCAGTACTACACCTACGTGGAAATTACTCCACGCGAACACCAGGCCTTGTGGTACGAATACGAACGGATTGCCGAAGCTTTTTCCGACACATTTGCCCAACAGCAATTGGTCTCGGCCGGGGATATCTACCCGGTCTTCCGTGAACTCTTCCAGCGCAGGTTAGTGACATGACCGCCAAAAAAGAGCAGAAGCGCCAGCCTATTTCCACCGGCTCCGAATGGACATTCGAGCTGATCAAGGCCTACGACCGCGAAATCAGCCGTATCGCGGACCGTTATGCCCTCGACACCTACCCGAACCAGATCGAGGTGATCACCGCCGAGCAGATGATGGACGCCTACGCGTCAGTCGGCATGCCGCTGGGCTATCACCACTGGTCCTACGGCAAGCACTTCCTCAGCACCGAGAAATCCTACAGCCGGGGCCAGATGGGGTTGGCCTATGAGATCGTCATCAACTCCGATCCCTGCATCGCCTACCTGATGGAAGAAAACACCATCTGCATGCAGGCCCTGGTGGTGGCGCATGCCTGCTATGGGCACAACAGCTTCTTCAAGGGCAACTACCTGTTCCGCACCTGGACCGATGCCAGCTCGATCATCGATTACTTGGTGTTCGCCAAGCAGTACATCATGCAATGCGAGGAGCGCCATGGTATCGACGCGGTGGAGGACCTGCTGGACTCCTGCCACGCCCTGATGAACTACGGCGTGGACCGCTACAAGCGGCCGTATCCGATTTCCGCCGAAGAAGAACGCCGGCGCCAGAAGGATCGCGAAGAGCACCTGCAAAAACAGATCAACGATCTGTGGCGCACCATTCCCAAAGGTGCAGACAAGTACAACGAAAAAGACAATGCCCGCTTCCCTGCCGAGCCCCAGGAGAACATTCTCTATTTCATTGAAAAACATGCGCCGCTGCTGGAGCCGTGGCAGCGGGAAATCGTGCGCATCGTGCGCAAGATCGCCCAGTACTTCTATCCACAGCGCCAAACCCAGGTCATGAACGAGGGCTGGGCCACGTTTTGGCACTACACGCTGATGAACGACCTGTACGACGAGGGCCTGGTCACAGACGGCTTCATGATGGAATTCCTGACGTCCCACACCAGCGTGGTGTTCCAGCCTGGCTTCGACAGCCCGTACTACAGCGGTATCAACCCTTACGCACTGGGCTTCGCCATGTACCGCGACATCCGGCGCATGTGCGAAAACCCCACCGAGGAAGATCGTCGCTGGTTCCCGGAAATTGCCGGCTCGGACTGGTTGTCCGCCATTAAATTCGCCATGAGCAGCTTCAAGGACGAAAGTTTCATCCTGCAGTACCTCTCGCCCAAGGTGATCCGCGACCTGAAACTGTTCAGCATCCTCGATGACGATCAGAAAGATGACCTGCTGGTACCTGCCATTCACGATGAGGGCGGCTACCGCATCATTCGCGAAACCCTGGCGGCGCAGTACAATCTGGGCAATCGCGAACCCAATGTGCAGATCTACAGCATTGACCGCCGCGGGGATCGCTCGCTGACCCTGCGGCACCAGGCACACAACCGCAAACCACTGGGCGACTCCACCGACGAAGTGCTCAAGCACCTGCATCGCCTCTGGGGTTTCGACATCCACTTGGAAACCCTGCAAGGCGACCAGGTGATGAAAACCCATCACGTCCCCCCCAGAGGCGAACAAGCCGAAGGAGACTACGGTCGCCTGGACCTGGCCGTCATTCATCTTTGATTCCGTTTTCGCCTCCGGACGTCCGACGCAAAGGTTATCCTGTCGGACCAACGGAGGTTTTTTATGCAGATCTATAAAGTCGGCGGCGCCGTTCGCGACCGCCTGCTAGGCATTCCCGTCACCGACATCGATCGGGTCGTGGTGGGTGCCACCGCCGAGGAAATGCTCGCCAAGGGGTTTCGCCCGGTGGGAGCCGATTTTCCGGTATTCCTAGACCCAAAGAGCGGCGAGGAGTACGCCCTCGCCCGCACCGAACGCAAGAGCGGCCGAGGCTATGGCGGCTTCGTGTTCCATGCCAGCCCTGAAGTGACCCTGGAGCAGGACCTGGTTCGCCGGGACCTGACGATCAACGCCATGGCCGAAGATGACCATGGCAACCTGACCGATCCGTACCACGGCCAGCGCGACCTGGAAGCCCGGGTGCTACGCCACGTTTCCCCCGCTTTCGCCGAAGATCCGCTCCGAGTCCTGCGGGTTGCCCGCTTCGCCGCGCGTTATGCTCCGCTGGGCTTCAAGGTGGCGGACGAAACCCTTGAACTGATGCGCCAACTCAGCGAGTCCGGCGAGCTGGAAGCACTGACGGCCGAGCGCAGTTGGAAAGAAATTTCCCGCGCCCTCATGGAAAAACAGCCGCAGGTATTTATCCAGGTCTTGCGCGACTGCACGGCCCTCAAGGTCCTGATGCCAGAGGTCGATGCGCTGTTTGGCGTACCCCAGCCTGAAGCCCATCATCCGGAAATCGACACTGGCGCCCATACCCTGAGCGTGCTGGAACAAGCCGCCCTGCACCAACAACCGCTGACAGTCCGCTGGGCCTGCCTGCTCCATGACCTGGGCAAAGGCCTGACGCCCCAACACGAATGGCCGCGACACATCGCCCATGAGCACACGGGGTTGAAGCTGATCAAAGCGGTCAACGAGCGCTTCAAGGCGCCCCGCGACTGTCAGGAATTGGCGTTACTGGTAGGCCAATACCACACCCATGGTCATCGCGCGCTTGAGCTCAAGGCGTCCACTTTGCTTGAGCTGCTGCAGAGTTTCGATGTGTACCGTCGTCCTCAGCGCTTCGAGGAATTCATCGCAGCCTGTGAGATGGATGCGCGGGGGCGCAAAGGGCTTGAAGACAGAAGTTATCCACAGGCTGATTATTTGCGGGGCGCTGCGGCAGCAGCCCGCGCAGTGGCGGTGCAGCCCTTGCTGGAGAAAGGCTTCAAGGGACCGGAGCTGGGTGAGGCGATCAAGCGCGAGCGCCTCAAGGCGTTGAAGGCCTATAAGGAGGCGGCGAGCTGACGGGCGTTTTCAGGTCAGTTCGCATTCCGGCCGGATGTAACGCCGCCATCGCGAGCAGGCTCGCGATGACGGCAGGCGCCTCACAGCAGATTCGATGGCGTAAGCTGCTGGCCACGCCATTCGAAAGCCACTGGCGCCAGCACCTGGTCGATCTGCGATTCTTCCCACAAAGTGGCGAAGCTTTTGCCGACGCCTGGGTGAATCCGATCCGGCGCGATCAACGACAAAGGCCACAGGACGAAGGCGTTCTTGAGGATTTCCGCACGCGGCAAGATCAACCCATCGAAGTTGCCGACCTGTTCGCCATACAACAACACGTCGATATCCAGCGGCAGCCCCTTGCGGTCCGGCGCATAGCGACCGTTGTCCGCCTCGATGAACTTGAGACGACGATCCAGCTCCATCAGCGGCAGATCCGTGAAGGCCGAGACGACGAAATTGAAGAATGGCCCGCTCTTGATACCCACCGGCTGGCTCTCGAACACGGCCGAACAGCGGATGTCCACCAGGAAACCGGCCAAGGCTTCAAGACCGGCGCACAGATGGGTTTCGCGCTCGATATTGCTGCCGAGCCCGAGAAAAACCTGAGTCAGCGACATCCGCGCTCGATCTCCACACCAACGCCACTGGCCGCCGGTACGGCGCCAGGCTTGGTTAATTTCAGACGCAGCCAGGTGATCTTGAACTCATCCATGAGCTCCTGGGCCAGTCGCTCGGCAAAGGTCTCGACCAATTGGAACTGCGCCTGTTCGGCAAATGCCTGGATGCGCGACGATACGCTGGCGTAGTCGAGTGCCAGGGTCAGGTCGTCGCCCGCGGCGGCCGGACGGTTGTCCCAGGCGAAGCTCAGGTCAAGCCGCAGGCACTGTCGGATGCCTCGCTCCCAGTCGTAGGCCCCGATTACCGTGTCGACTTCCAGGCCCTCGATAAACACTCTGTCCAAGCACTCTTCTCCGCAGCACGACAAGGGCGCAATGCGCCGTTAGAATCAGGGCGTCCTCGCCCGGAATAGTTAGCATGTTTTGGTTACTGGCGATTCTCGCCTACCTGCTCGGCTCGCTGTCCTTCGCCATTTTGCTCAGCCGCCTGACCGGTCGCCCGGATCCGCGAATGAGTGGCTCAGGCAATGCCGGCGCCACCAACATGCTGCGCCTGGCCGGACGCAAACTCGCCATCCTGACCCTGCTGGGCGACCTCTGCAAAGGCCTTGTCCCGGTATTGATCGCCAGCCTCGCAGGGCTCTCGTTGCAGCAACAGGCCTGGATTGGCGTCTGCGCCGTCATCGGCCATCTATTCCCGCTGTACTTTCGCTTTCGTGGCGGCAAGGGTGTCGCCACCGCCGCCGGCATGCTGCTGGGCCTGTACCCGCCCGCCGCCCTGCTGGCTGTCTGTGCCTGGCTGCTGACGTTCTACCTGACCCGCACCAGTTCCCTGGCCGCGCTGATCGCCACGCCGCTGACCCTGCCGTTGCTGGCCTGGCAGGAACCGGCGGCCTTGCTACCGATGACCGCGCTGGTTGCGCTGATCGTCTGGCGTCACCGGGGCAATCTACGCGACCTGTTCGCCGGGCGCGAACGGCATTTTTAAATGACGCTTCACAGGGGCGCCAACTGCTCCATCGGCCAGCGCGCCTGTACGCTGATCGCCAGGCTTTCGTGCTGGCCGGCCTGCAAGCGCTGGCAACCGGCAAAGGCAATCATCGCGCCGTTATCTGTACAGAACTCCGGTCGGGCGTAGTAAACGTCGCCTTTCATGTCGCCGAGCATTTTCTCCAGCGATGTCCGCAAGGCCTTGTTCGCGCTCACGCCGCCCGCGATCACCAGGCGCTTGAGCCCGGCCTGCTTGAGGGCACGCTTGCACTTGATGGTCAAAGTCTCCACCACGGCCTGCTGGAACGCCAGCGAGATGTCGCAACGGGCTTGTTCACTGTCGTCCCCGGCGCTGACGCACTGCTGCCAGGTGTTCAGGGCGAAGGTCTTCAACCCGCTGAAACTGAAATCCAGGCCAGGACGGTCGCACATCGGCCGTGGGAACACGAAACGCCCATCGACCCCTTGCGTCGCAAGCCGGGAAATTTCCGGCCCACCGGGATAATTGAGGCCCATCATTTTTGCAGTTTTGTCGAACGCTTCGCCGGCAGCATCATCGAGCGTCTCGCCGAGCAACTCGTATTGGCCGATGCCATCGACTCGAATGAGCTGCGTATGACCGCCCGATACCAACAAAGCGACGAACGGAAATTGCGGCGGTTGCGACTCCAGCATCGGCGCCAGCAGATGACCTTCCATGTGATGCACGCCCAAGGCCGGAATCCCCCAGGCAAAGGCCAGCGCCTGGGCACAGGAGGCGCCCACCAGCAACGCGCCCACCAGGCCCGGGCCGGCGGTGTAGGCGATGCCGTCGATCTCGGTCGGCACGCAGCTGGCTTCGGCCAGGACCTGACGGATCAAGGGCAGCATGCGCTTGACGTGATCGCGGGAGGCAAGCTCAGGCACCACCCCGCCGTAGGCACGGTGCAGGTCGATCTGGCTGAACAGCGCATCGGCCAGCAGGCCACGTTCACTGTCGTAAAGTGCGACACCGGTTTCGTCGCAGGAGGTTTCTAATCCCAGTACTAGCATGGGTTTGCGCCTTGTAGAGGCTGAATTCGAAGGCGCGCATAATAGTCGCCGCGTTGTGCCCCGACCAGCGGTTTTCGATCAGAGGCTTTGCATTCCGAGCGTTGAGGGGTTAACATCCGCAACCCTTAAAAACCGACGTCTTCAAGTGCTCTTTTGCCGCGAGGATGTTGACCCCGGTAATGAATGAAGGTAGCTCTGGATGCCAGCCGTCAAAGTAAAAGAGAACGAACCCTTCGACGTAGCTCTGCGTCGTTTCAAGCGCTCCTGCGAAAAAGCCGGTGTTCTGGCTGAAGTTCGTAGCCGCGAATTCTACGAGAAGCCGACTTCTGAGCGTAAGCGCAAGGCAGCAGCCGCTGTTAAGCGTCACGCCAAGAAAGTTCAGCGCGAACAGCGCCGCGCCGTACGTCTGTACTAATACACAGACGTCCGTAGCAAGCTTCTGCCAAGCCCGGCCTTCAAGCCGGGCTTATGGCATTTGCGGAATAACGCTTGATGCTTCACTGTCAAATGTCGCAGACGCGACATAGACAACCTGCTTCACCGCGTCAGACCTGGCTCTTTTGCCAGCGGTGCACGTCTTTCCTGACGAGCCTTCCAAGGCTACCGACGAGCACACCCTGATTCCTCTAACGACGATCAGCCCAAGGCACCTGCCTGCGTGTCCGCTTCATGAGCTATCCGAGGCCTGAACAGCCGTTACCGGACTCAGCGCAACACATTCAAACAGTCGAATACTGATAGTTATTAACGTCAGTGGATTATCGGCAGATACACTTCCCGACAGCGATGATGCAGACGACCCGGTCGAGCCACCGATTTAGCGTGCCTCAAACCCAGACCCGGTTACGCCTGCCGATTTCGGGTCCATATTTCGCGCAGTGATGATGAGAACGCCATGGCCGGGCTGATTCCCCAGAGCTTTATTGACGACCTCCTGAACCGCACCGACATCGTCGACGTGGTCAGCTCTCGCCTGCAAATGAAGAAAGCGGGCAAGAACTACACGGCCTGCTGCCCGTTCCATAAAGAAAAAACGCCTTCTTTCAGCGTCAGCCCCGACAAGCAGTTCTACTATTGCTTCGGCTGCGGCGCTGGCGGCAATGCCCTCGGCTTCATCATGGACCACGACAACCTGGACTTCCCCCAGGCCGTCGAAGAACTGGCCAAAGCCGCCGGCATGGAAATACCCCGGGAGGAAAGCGGTCGACAGCACAAGCCACGCCAACCGACCGATTCTCCGCTTTATCCACTGCTGACGGCGGCGGCGGATTTTTATCGCCAGGCCCTCAAAAGCCATCCGGCACGCAAGGCTGCGGTGGATTATCTCAAGGGCCGCGGCCTGACCGGCGAAATCGCCCGGGACTTCGGCCTCGGCTTCGCCCCGCCCGGCTGGGACAACCTGTACAAGCACCTAAGCAGCGATACGCTGCAACAGCGAGCCATGATCGACGCCGGCCTGCTGATTGAAAATGCCGAAACCGGCAAGCGCTACGACCGCTTCCGCGACCGGGTCATGTTTCCGATCCGCGACACACGCGGACGGATCATCGCCTTTGGTGGCCGGGTGCTGGGCGACGACAAGCCGAAATACCTGAACTCCCCGGAAACCCCGGTGTTCCATAAGGGCCAGGAACTCTATGGCCTGTACGAAGCACGCAAGAACAACCGCAACCTCGATGAAATCATTGTCGTCGAAGGCTACATGGACGTTATTGCCCTGGCCCAACAAGGCCTGCGCAACGCTGTGGCGACCCTGGGCACGGCCACCAGCGAAGAGCACATGAAGCGCCTGTTTCGCGTCGTGCCCAACGTGCTGTTCTGCTTCGACGGCGACCAGGCCGGTCGCAACGCCGCCTGGCGCGCCCTGGAGGCGACCTTGCCGTGCCTGCAGGACGGCCGGCGGGCACGCTTCCTGTTCCTGCCCGAGGGCGAGGACCCGGACACACTGGTGCGCTCCGAAGGCACCGATGCGTTCCGTGCGCGGATCAACCAGCACGCACAGCCGTTGGCCGACTATTTTTTCCAGCAATTGACCGAAGAAGCCGATCCACGCTCCCTCGAAGGCAAGGCCCACATGGCCACCCTCGCGGCACCGTTGATCGACAAGGTGCCAGGCGCCAACCTGCGCACACTCATGCGCCAGCGCCTGAGCGAGATCACCGGCCTGAACAGTGAAGCGGTCAATCAACTGGTGCACAGCGCCCCCCAGGAGGCGCCACCAGCTTATGACCCGGGCATCGATTACGACGCGATGCCGGATTTCGCCGACTATCATCAACCTCAGCAGGATTACGCCCCCCAGCAGGAATGGACACCGAAAAAACCCGGCAGTGGCGGCAAGAAATGGGACAAGAAACCCTGGGACAAGAACGGCAAGCGCGGCGATCGCGACCAGCCACGTGCCCCGCGCGTGCCGGCCGCCGTCGAACCACCAACACTGGCCGCCTTGCGCACCTTGCTGCATCACCCGCAACTGGCGGAAAAAGTAGAGGACGCCGGGCACTTCGCCGCCGAGGACCACAGCAATACGCAATTGCTGGTCGCACTCCTTGAAGCCGTGCAGAAGAACCCCAAGCTAAACTCTTTCCAGTTGATTGCACGGTGGCACGGCACCGAGCAGGGGCGCCTGTTGAAGGCCCTGGCCGAGAAGGAATGGCTGATTGAGGGAGATAACCTTGAACAACAGTTTTTCGACACCATTACTAGCTTGTCCGCCCGCCAACGCGAGCGAAACCTGGAACAACTTCTGCGAAAAGCTCGCCAGAGCGAGTTGACCAGCGAAGAGAAAAACCAATTGCGCGACTTACTCAGCCGCAATGTTTGCGCATCAAACCCGACCTCAACTGGCGCGTGAGGTCACAGCTCAGGTATAATCCTCGGCTTGTTTTTTGCCCGCCAAGACCTTCAGTGGATAGGGTGTTATGTCCGGAAAAGCGCAACAGCAGTCTCGTATCAAAGAGTTGATCCTATTGGGTCGTGAGCAGGGCTACCTGACTTACGCGGAGGTCAACGACCACCTGCCGGAGGATATTTCAGATCCGGAACAGGTGGAAGACATCATCCGCATGATCAACGACATGGGGATCAACGTATTCGAGGTTGCTCCAGATAAGGATGCCCTTATGCTGGCCGACGCCGATACCGACGAGGCGGCCGCTGAAGAAGCGGCCGCAGCGTTGGCAGCGGTCGAGACCGACATTGGTCGCACCACGGACCCCGTGCGCATGTACATGCGTGAAATGGGTACGGTAGAGCTCCTCACACGTGAAGGCGAAATCGAAATCGCCAAGCGTATTGAAGAAGGCATCCGTGAAGTGATGGGCGCTATCGCGCACTTCCCTGGCACGGTTGACCATATTCTCTCCGAGTACACCCGCGTCACCACCGAAGGTGGCCGCCTGTCCGACGTCTTGAGCGGTTATATCGATCCGGACGACGGCATTGCGCCGCCTGCCGCCGAAGTGCCGCCACCGATCGACGCGAAAGCCGTCAAGGCCGACGACGACACCGATGACGACGACGCCGAAGCGAGCGACGACGAGGAAGAAGCCGAAAGCGGTCCGGATCCGATCATCGCAGCACAGCGTTTCGGCGCTGTGGCCGACCAGATGGAAATCACCCGCAAGGCGCTGAAAAAGCACGGCCGCAACAACAAGCAGGCGATTGCCGAGCTGTTGGCACTGGCCGAGCTGTTCATGCCGATCAAGCTGGTACCCAAGCAATTCGAAGGCCTGGTCGAACGTGTTCGCAGCGCCCTGGATCGCTTGCGCCAGCAAGAGCGCGCGATCATGCAGCTTTGCGTGCGTGATGCCCGCATGCCGCGTGCCGATTTCCTGCGCCAGTTCCCTGGCAACGAAGTCGACGAAAGCTGGACCGATGCACTGGCCAAGGGCAAGAGCAAATACGCTGAAGCCATTGCCCGCCTGCAACCGGACATCGTTCGCTGCCAGCAGAAGCTCAGTGCGCTGGAGGCCGAGACTGGCCTGAGCATCGCCGAGATCAAGGACATCAACCGTCGCATGTCGATCGGCGAGGCCAAGGCCCGTCGCGCGAAGAAAGAGATGGTCGAAGCGAACTTGCGTCTGGTGATCTCCATCGCCAAGAAGTACACCAACCGCGGCCTGCAATTCCTCGACCTGATCCAGGAAGGCAACATCGGCCTGATGAAGGCGGTGGACAAGTTCGAATACCGTCGCGGCTACAAGTTCTCGACTTATGCCACCTGGTGGATCCGTCAGGCGATCACTCGCTCGATCGCCGACCAGGCCCGCACCATCCGTATCCCGGTGCACATGATCGAGACGATCAACAAGCTCAACCGTATTTCCCGGCAGATGCTGCAGGAAATGGGTCGCGAACCGACGCCGGAAGAGCTGGGCGAACGCATGGAAATGCCCGAGGACAAGATCCGCAAGGTATTGAAGATCGCCAAAGAGCCGATCTCCATGGAAACCCCGATCGGTGATGACGAAGACTCCCATCTGGGTGACTTCATCGAAGACTCCACCATGCAGTCTCCGATCGATGTCGCCACTGTCGAGAGTCTCAAGGAAGCGACTCGCGAAGTACTCTCCGGCCTCACTGCCCGTGAAGCCAAGGTACTGCGCATGCGCTTCGGCATCGACATGAATACCGACCACACCCTTGAGGAAGTCGGTAAGCAGTTCGATGTAACCCGTGAGCGGATTCGTCAGATCGAAGCCAAGGCGTTGCGCAAACTGCGCCACCCGACGCGAAGCGAGCATCTGCGCTCCTTCCTCGACGAGTGACCTTCAAAACCCCCGGCCCTGCCGGGGGTTTTGCTATGCACAGATAAAATCCCCTTCGCTACGCTCCTCAGCACCCTGTTGCCCGTCTACACTCGAATCATCCTCACCAAGCCATGACGAGACAGTGATGCCCAGACTGACGGCCGCGCTTTTGCTGTCATTGATGACCTGGACCGCAACAGCTGGCGCGTTGACGCTCACCGACGAGGAGCTCCGCTGGCTCAAGGACCACCCCGACCTGCGCCTGGGTGTCGATGCCTCATGGCCGCCGTTTGAGTTTCGTGACGACCAGGGCCGCTATCAGGGCTTGGCCGCCGACTACGTCGACATCATTCGTGAACGGCTGGCCATCAAGCTCACACCCATCGAGCCGGTCAGTTGGACCGCCGTGCTGGAGCAGGTCGCACAGGGCAAGATAGACCTTTTGCCGGGCATCATGTCTACACCGGAGCGTCAGAACTACCTGGCATTTACCCGCCCTTACCTGGATTTCCCCATCGTCATCCTGGCCCACCGCGGTGGCGCCCAGCCGCACAACCTCAAGGAACTGTACGGGCTGAAAATAGCCGTGGTGGAGAACTATGCCCCCCATGAATTGCTGCGCAACCACCACCCCGACCTGAACCTCGTGGCGCTGCCCAACGTCAGTTCAGCCCTGCAAGCCCTGGCGATCGACGAGGTGGACGCGGTAGTGGGCGATCTGGCCTCCAGCGTCTGGAGCCTGCGTCAACTCAAGCTCGAAGGCCTTTATGTCAGCGGGGAAACGCCGTATCGCTATCAGTTGGCAATGGCCGTCCCTCGAGACAACAAGATATTGGTGGGCATCCTGGACAAGGTCATGGCGGACATGAGCCCCGCCGAAGTTGCCGAGATCCAGCAGAAGTGGGTCGGCAATGTGCACGACTACCGCCAGCTCTGGTCAGACTTGCTGCTTTACGGCCTGCCTGCGTTGCTGCTCCTGGTCGGCATACTGGCAGTGGTGATTCGCATCAACCGCCGACTCAGCTCGGAAATCGCCCGGCGGGTCGAGCTGGAACAGGAGCTGCGCAGCAGTGAATACCATTACCGTGGGCTGGTGGAGAGCCTGTCGGCCATCGCCTGGGAGGCAAGGGTCAGCGACTTCACTTACAGCTACGTTTCGCCCCACGCCGAAGACTTGCTGGGCTATCCCCTTTCCCATTGGCTGATACCGGGCTTCTGGCGCAACATCATTCATCCCGCCGACCTGATCCGTGCCCAGACCTATTGCGATCATGAAGTGCTGGCGGGTCGCGACCACTGCATCGATTATCGTGTGATCACTGCCGATGGCCGTTGCCTGTGGGTGCGCGATATTGTCAGCCTGATCGAACACGGGCACGAACCGGTGATGCGTGGGCTAATGATCGACATCAGCGAAGCCAAGCGCACCGAGGAAGCCCTGCGCCTTTCGGAGCAGAAATTTGCCTCGGTGTTCCGCCAGTGCCCGGACATCCTGGTGATTGCACGGTTGTTGGACGGTTGCCTGCTGGAGGTCAACAAGGCCTTCGAAGAGCAGATCGGCCTGAGCGCCGCCGAGGTGGTGGGACACAGCGCAACCGAACTGAATATCTGGGGCATCCAGGGCGTGGGGCCGGGCCTGTTGCAGCGCTTGCAGGCCGGTAGCATTCGCAACCTGGAAATGCCCTTCCGCCGTAGCAATGGCCAGGTGTTCACCGGGCTGATCTCCGCCGAGCCCTTCGACCTCGACACGACGCCAGCCCTGGTCGTGGTGGTGCGGGACATCAGCCAGCTCAAGGAAACCCAGCAGCAATTGCAGACATCCGAAGAGAAGTTTGCCAAGGCGTTCCACGCCTCGCCCGATGGCCTGCTGTTGTCCCGGCAAAGCGACGGCCTGCTGATCGAAGTCAACGAAGGCTTCAGTCGCATTACCGGTTTCAACAGTGCCCTGTCGGTGGACCGCTCTACCCTGGACCTGGGCATCTGGGTCAACCTCAACGAGCGAAAGCAGATGCTCGACCTGCTGAAGCGGGACGGCTTCGTCAGGGACTTCAGCTGCCACATCCGTCGCAACGACGGGCAGATCCGGCTCTGCGAAGTCTCCAGTCGCCCGCTGCCCATCGGCAACGAAAACTGCATGCTGACCATCGCCCGGGACATCACCGAACGCCATCTCATGCAGGAGAAACTGCAACAGGCCGCCACCGTGTTCGAAAGCACTGCCGAAGGCGTGCTGATCACCGATACGCAACAGCACATCAGCGCGGTAAACCGAGCCTTCACCGAAATCACCGGCTACAGCGAAACCGAAGCCTTGGGCCATACGCCCCGGTTGTTGGCTTCCGGCCTGCACGACAGCGCGTTTTACGCCGCGATGTGGCATCAGTTGACGGCCGAAGGGCACTGGCAAGGAGAGATCTCCAACCGACGCAAGAACGGCGAGCTGTACCCCAGTTGGCTGACCATCAGCGCGGTGCGCAATCGGGACCGACAGATCACCCATTTCGTCGCGGTCTTCGCCGATATCTCCAGCCTCAAACACGCCCAGGCCCGTCTCGACTACCAGGCCCACCACGACCCGCTGACCGGCCTGCCGAATCGCACGCTGTTCGAAAGCCGCTTGCTGGCAGCTCTCAATGGCCAGCAGGAAAACGGTAGCCAGGGTGCCGTGCTGTTCCTGGACCTGGACCGCTTCAAGCACATCAATGACAGCCTCGGGCACCCGGTCGGCGACCTGTTGCTCAAGGGCATTGCCGTGCGCTTGCGCGAGCAGTTGCGCGACATCGACACCGTGGCGCGCCTGGGCGGCGACGAGTTCATTATCCTGCTGCCGGGCCTGCAACAGCCCAGCGATGCGGAGCACATCGCCCAAAAACTGTTGAACTGTTTTGCCGCTCCGTTCCAGGCCGGCGAGCACGAGTTCTTCATCAGTGCCAGCATCGGTACCAGCCTCTACCCGCAGGACGGCTGCGACGTCGCCACGCTGGTGAAGAATGCCGACGCGGCGATGTACCGTTCCAAGGCCAAGGGACGCAACCGGGTGGAAAGCTATACCCGCGACCTCACCGCCCAGGCCAGCGAGCGAGTGGCCTTGGAGCATGAGCTACGGCGGGCGATTGAACGCAACGAGTTGTCATTGTCCTTCCAACCCAAAATCAGCCTCGTCGACAACCAACTGGTAGGTGCCGAAGCATTGATCCGCTGGACGCACCCCACGTTTGGCGACGTGCCGCCGGAACACTTCATCCCCCTGGCGGAAGAAAACGGCATGATCCTGCAAATCGGCGACTGGGTACTGGAGCGCGCCTGCCGGCAGCTGTGTGAATGGAATGACGCCTACGACAGCCTCGGCCCTCTTTCGGTCAACCTAGCCGGAGCCCAGTTGCGTCAACCCAATCTACTGGGGCGCATCGAACAACTGCTGCGAGAGCACCAGCTCGAACCCGGCTTATTGCAACTGGAAATTACCGAAAACTTCATCATGAGCCAGGCCGAAGAGGCCCTGACAGTGCTGCACCAGCTGAAAAAACTCGGCGTGCAATTGGCCATCGACGACTTCGGCACGGGCTATTCCTCCCTGAGCTACCTCAAGCGCCTGCCACTGGACATCCTCAAGATCGACCAATCCTTCGTCCGCGGCCTGCCCGACGACCCCCATGACGCGGCCATCGTACGGGCAATCATCGCCCTGGGCCGCAGCATGCAATTCACCATCATCGCCGAGGGCGTCGAAACCCTGGCCCAACAGCAATTCCTGACCGAGGAAGGTTGCGAACAGATCCAGGGCTACATCGTCAGCCTGCCCCTGTGCGCCGAGGAGTTCGCCGCAACGTTTCTTCGTGTGCGCGTATCGGATTTTTCGGATAGCACAGCCGAGAAACCGTCGCTATAATCCGCGACCTACTGAGGGCCTATAGCTCAGTTGGTTAGAGCAGAGGACTCATAATCCTTTGGTCCACGGTTCGAGTCCGTGTGGGCCCACCATACAAAAAGCCGCGCATTGCGCGGCTTTTGCATTCTTGAGCCTGTTGACTCTTGCGCCCTAGGCGAAGGTCTTAATAAACGGCTCTGCACACTGCCTGATGGCTGCGACCACATTCGGTGCCTGTTCACAAAGTTCAGTCAAGCGGGCCAGCACTTGTTCCAGTGTTTGCAACTGGTCGTCATCAGTCGAACACTCCCTGGATTTCCTCAAGCGTAGGCATCGCAGCCGGTACCACGGCGAACTCACAATCCAGGGCCCCCAGGACTCGTGCATAGGCAAGCATCCCCACCGACGGGTCACCCTTTTCGATGGCAATGACCTTCTGCCGAGTGACACCTGCCAAGGTAGCGAGATTGGCCTGGGTCAGGCCGCGATTGCGGCGGCGCTTGCGAACCTGCTCGCCCAGACGCATGAGGATGAGGGAATAATCCATGTTATGTATACAAGACAAATAAGATTAAATGTAACGTATACCTAACTTCCCAAAAAATCAAAGCAGATATGCCCTCGAAGTTAACGTGCTCACCTTTCACCGGAACATCCGTCCCCCGAATCGACTTCAAAAGCTCTCCGTTGCTTGACCGCGATAGCAACTTTGGCAACTGGCCGCCCCCTTTCCTTGTTCCTCGACTCACCTGGAAGTAATACTCTGGGGAATTAACGACGGGCGAGGCCCGTTCAACCTTCCTCAAGCGAGATCCCCATCATCGCCAGCCCCAGCCTCTCCCGACTGTTTCTTGAACTGTTCTGGCAACTCGGCATCCTGCTGGTGCCGGCTTTTTTCGTCACGATATTGCCTCCCCCATTGGCTTTGCTGGCGGTGTTGTTCTTCGGCCTGCTGATGGGGTTTGCCGCACGATTCGGTTTTCTGTCGGCCGGGCGAGTCTGTGGCAGGTTGATCGTCGGCGCCGTGTTCGGCCTGGGTTTCAGTGTGGGTCGGGCCTTGCCTGAGTGGTGGGGCATCCTGGCGGCCATCGCCAGCATCGGCGGCGGCCTGGTGTGTGTCAGTGCCTGGGAGCGGCGCCTGGGTTTGGCGTCCGTTTCCGGCAAAGGCGCCAGTGCTTGGGGTGGAAGCGAGCCGCAATTGACGCCTGAAGGCGAGCCGATCCGGGTGTTCAACCACAGTGAAATCGCCATGGGTGGCCCCACTTATTGCGACTATCTGTTTCCCGATGGCGTGCTCCTGCAAGGCCTTGGCTCTTCGTCCATGTTCTCCCGCGACGGGCGCTATTTTGCGGCGACCGTACCGTCCCGGCAGAACTGGGGGCTGGTCGTCCTCGATCGTCAACAGCGCCAGGTGTACCGCTGTGCCGACAGCGAGCTCTGGGAGTTGGACGCTTTTGATCTCGGCGTGTTGAGCGGGCGCCATAGCCCGCTGGTGGACGACAGCGTTCGCGAAATCCGACTGGATGAGTTGCTCCAGACGGCCAGCGTTACCCACCTGGTCGCCTTCGCCGACCTGTGGCTGGACTCCGATTGGCATCCCGAGCAGGTTCAACATACCTTCGAGCGGCGTTCTGTGGACGGCCAGCACTGCCTGCGGGGCGACATTGCCTTGCCCGCGACATTTCGCGACCTGGCCCAGCCGCTGGAACCGCTGGTTTCACCGCGCTACGCCATCAGCGTCAACGGGCAACCGTCCAGCCTGTTGATGGCGGCCGATGCGCCGTTGGTATGGAGCAGCGATCAACGCGCCCTGGTGTGTCTGGCCCAGGAACAAACCCCTCATGCAGACGGCGACCAGTATTGGCTGTGGCAGCTAGACCTGGGCTGGCGCGCCCTGCCCTCGCCTTGGGTGAAGAGCGAAACGGAACCGTCCTTCTATTGGCACGAGTTGCTGGGTCTCGACGCAAGCCATGTGCAGATCGGCTCGTACCTTGACTATCCGCGACCGGGCTCCGGGCGTTATGGCTACCGCTTGGACAGCATCCACGGCGATACCGAGACCCAGGTCGATCATGACGCCCAAGGTCGCGTGCAGGTTGGCGAATTTGCGCTGACCCGCATGACCATCGCCATGCCGTTGGACAGCCAAGGCCAGCGCGGTGACTCGTACATCGAGACGCAGCCGATGCAGGACGGGGTGCGCGCGCGGTTGACCTGGCTTGGCGATAATCCCGATGGGCTGGGCGGTTATCGCTGTCAGATCGGCGACTGGCAATTACCTGGCCGCTGGTTGTTGGACCATCGGGTCTCCGATTGCGGGCGTTACCTGGCCCTGCTGCCCTTCGACGGTGCCACGACGGTCGCAACCCACGGGGTGGTCGCCGATCTGAAGGAACGACAGCTGCTGCAGGGGCCCGCGATGTGGGTCGCCCGCCTGCTCGATTTCCGCGCCGGCCGGCTGAGCCTGGCAGTGGTTGCCGGACGTCTTGATCAAGACCTGGAGAGCAGCGCACTGCAACGCTTCAACATCCCCGCGCCGCAGAGCGATAGCGTCCCTTCGTTCTTTCAATCCGACGAACAATCCCGGCTGTTCTACAACACCGTGGAGCTGCAGGTGAGCGATACACACCTGCACAGCGTTGCCCCTTGGCGCCTGGTGGATTGTCCGCAAGTGGCCAACGCCGACGGTGACTTCATCCAGCCTGCCCCCGACCATCAGGATGCCGCCTGGCTGTTCGGCAGCGAAACGGAATATGCCGACAGTTGGGTGCGTGCACAGGCGCCCCGGCTCGGAGGCCATTTGCTGACAGCCTCAGGCTGCGCGTTGGTTGATCTGGCACCGTCGATGATCTGGTCGACGGATAGCCGTTACCTGGCCCTGACCTGCATGGCAACCGATGTGACAGAACAGTGTGGCAGTTATCGAGGCTGGCAATTGCTGCTCCTGGATGTCCAGGAACACACGTTGCGGGTGCATCCGCAGTGGCTGGGCAATCGGCCGCTGTTTGAAAGCTTCGACGACGAACAGCTGCATGTACGGTGTTTCGAGCGCGATTGGGAAGCAGAGGACAATGACGACCCAGGTTCGGTACAGTCATTGCCTCTGACCCTTTTGCTGCAAGCGCCCGCTGAACAGCTGGTGTGCCAGGACGGTTTCTGGCTCAGGTCTTCGCAAGTACACCTGGCCCCTGCCTGGCGAGCGCTGACCTTACCCGCCATTGGCTATTTCGAACGCGAGAGCCTGTAACATGCTCGCCACCGATGCCCCCGCCGGAGCCCACCTTGCCTGACACCCGCCCTCCCGTCCTCGACGAAATCGACCGCCAACTGATCGCGGCCCTGCAAATCAATGCCCGGGAAAGCGTCGCCATGCTGGCCCGGCAGCTGGGTATCGCCCGGACAACCGTAACTTCGCGCTTGGCGCGCCTGGAAAAGACCAAGGTGATTACCGGATATGGCGTGCGCCTGGGCCAACGGGTGATTGACGGCGGCTTGCAGGCTTACGTCGGCATCAAGGTCCAGCCGCGTTCCGGCAAGGACGTGCTGCGACGCTTGAGCGCCATGGCCCAGGTACAGCAACTGTGCGCGGTCAGCGGTGAGTTCGACTATGTCGCCTGGTTGCGCACGGACTCGCCGGAACAGCTGGACCAGTTGCTGGACCAGATCGGCAGCGTGGACGGCGTGGAAAAGACCACCACCTCGATCATCCTCAGCAGCAAGATCGATCGAGGCCAGCCAGTCTAAGCCCTGCGTACTTGACCTGTGGGAGCGAGCTTGCTTGCAATGGCGGTCTGTCAGTCCATGAAAGCGCTGACTGAACCGACGCTATCGCGAGCAGGCTCGCTCCCACTGGGAACAACGTAAGTTACGGTGTTGGATGGGAGAAATTTTCGATCCTGACCTGCCCCTCCGGGAAGGTCGCGATAATCTCCAATTCCCCCCCCATGGCCCGGATGTAGTTGCGCAATGTGCTGATGTACATGTCTGTACGGCGCTCCATTTTCGAGACTGCCGCCTGGTTGATATGCAGTGCCTTGGCCAAGGCCTCCTGGCTCAACTCCTGTGCCTGACGCAACTCGTGCAACGGCATTTCTGCACGCAACTGCTGATACAGAGCCTGTGCACGCGTCTGGGAGTCAGGCGAACGACGCGCCATCAAATCGGAAAATTTCTTAGCCATGGTCAAAGCCCTCTCTCTCCAATACTTCCAAATGCTCGTCATAGAGGCGTTCGGCCAAAGGCACATATTGCTGATACCAACGGTCCTGGCCGGTCTTGTCTCCCCCGATCAGCAGGATGGCGCAGCGTCGTGGATCAAACGCATAGAGCACACGATAAGGCCTACCTGCATGTTGCACCCGTAACTCACGAAGGTTGCCATGACGCGAACCTTTGATATCACTGGTGTGAGGAAAGCCCAGATACGGCCCGGTATCGCCGAGCAGCATCACCGAAACCTGTACCGAGTCCTGCTCTGGCTCACTGAGACGGTCCCACCACAACTCAAATTCGTCAGTGTATTCAACGTCCCATTTCATACGAATATGCCACCCAGGATATATAACCTCAAGGGAATAACCATAGGAGTTTCGGCGGGTATCTGTTGCTGTTGATCGCGCAGACAATTGTTAGGGCGCGTTTCTGTGGGAGCGAGCTCGCGATGGCGTTAATCCACTCAGCACCTTCATGGACTGACGCACCGCTATCGCGAGCAAGCTCGCTCCCACAGTGGACAGGTTTCGTCATTATGATTTATGAACAGATCAAAATGACTGCCATACGCTCAAAACGACGACATATTGTGTCTTATTAACGTGTTCCACCCTCCCTAGAATGGCTGGCATCTTTCCTATACTCAGACGCGAACACCGCGTCGAGTCGCCCATCAAGGTCAGCCATGAACAAGAACAATCGCCACCCAGCAGACGGTAAGAAGCCCATCACCATTTTCGGGCCGGACTTTCCTTTCGCCTTTGACGACTGGATCGAGCATCCGGCTGGCCTGGGCAGCATACCCGCCCACAACCACGGTACCGAAGTGGCGATTGTCGGGGCCGGGATCGCCGGCCTGGTGGCGGCGTACGAGCTGATGAAGCTGGGTCTCAAACCCGTGGTCTACGAGGCGTCGAAGATGGGTGGGCGCCTGCGCTCACAAGCGTTCAATGGCGCCGAAGGGGTGATCGCCGAGCTGGGCGGCATGCGTTTTCCGGTGTCCTCCACCGCGTTCTACCATTACGTCGACAAGCTGGGGCTGGAGACCAAACCATTCCCCAACCCGCTGACCCCCGCGTCCGGCAGCACGGTCATCGACCTGGAAGGCCAGACCTACTACGCACAGAAACTGGCGGACCTTCCCGCACTGTTCCAGGAAGTCGCCGACGCCTGGGCCGATGCGCTGGAGGATGGCTCGCGCTTCGGCGACATCCAGCAGGCGATCCGCGACCGCGACGTGCCACGCCTCAAGGCGCTGTGGAACACCTTGGTGCCACTGTGGGACGACCGCACCTTCTACGACTTCGTCGCCACCTCCAAGGCCTTCGCCAAGCTCTCTTTCCAGCACCGCGAAGTGTTCGGCCAGGTCGGTTTCGGCACCGGCGGCTGGGATTCGGACTTCCCCAATTCGATGCTGGAAATCTTCCGTGTCGTGATGACCAACTGCGACGACCACCAGCACCTGGTGGTCGGCGGCGTCGAGCAGGTGCCCCACGGCATCTGGAACCACGTGCCGGAACGCTGCGCGCACTGGCCGCAAGGGACCAGCCTGAATTCGCTGCACCTGGGTGCCCCACGCAGCGGTGTGAAGCGCATTGCCCGTGCGGCTGATGGCCGATTCAGCGTGACCGACGTCTGGGACAACACCCGCGAGTACGCCGCTGTGCTGGTCACCTGCCAGAGTTGGCTGCTGACCACCCAGATCGAATGTGAAGAAGCGCTGTTCTCGCAAAAAATGTGGATGGCCCTGGACCGCACCCGCTACATGCAATCGTCGAAGACCTTCGTGATGGTCGACCGGCCATTCTGGAAGGACAAGGATCCGGAGACCGGCCGCGACCTGATGAGCATGACCCTGACCGACCGTCTTACCCGTGGCACCTACCTGTTCGACAACGGGGACGACAAGCCAGGGGTGATTTGCCTATCGTATTCCTGGATGAGCGACGCGCTAAAAATGCTCCCGCACCCGGTGGAAAAACGCGTGAAGCTGGCCCTCGATGCCCTGAAGAAAATCTATCCCAAGGTGGACATCGCCGCGCGGATCATCGGCGATCCGATTACCGTGTCCTGGGAAGCCGACCCGCATTTCCTCGGCGCGTTCAAGGGCGCCCTGCCCGGCCACTATCGCTACAACCAGCGTATGTATGCGCATTTCATGCAGGACGACATGCCGGCCGAACAACGCGGGATCTTTATCGCCGGTGATGACGTCTCATGGACACCGGCCTGGGTCGAAGGCGCGGTACAGACCTCACTCAATGCCGTGTGGGGAATCATGAAGCACTTCGGCGGTGAAACTCACGCCGAGAACCCGGGTCCTGGTGATGTGTTCCACGAGATCGGTCCGATCGCCCTGCCCGAATAAAAGGAGTTTTCGATGCGCGTAGCCCTCTACCAATGCCCACCGCTGCCACTGGATCCGGCCGGCAACCTGCACCGCCTGCACCAGGTGGCGCTGGAAGCCAGGGGCGCCGATGTGCTGGTGCTGCCGGAGATGTTCATGACCGGCTACAACATCGGCGTCGACGCGGTGAATGTATTGGCCGAGGTCTACAACGGCGAGTGGGCGCAACAGATCGCCCGCATTGCCAAGGCCGCCGGCCTGGCGATTGTCTACGGCTACCCTGAGCGCGGCGAAGACGGGCAGATCTACAACGCCGTGCAGCTGATCGACGCCCAGGGTGAGCGCCTGGCCAACTACCGTAAGAGCCACCTGTTCGGCGACCTCGATCACGCCATGTTCAGCGCCGGCGACGCCGCATTGCCCATCGTGGAGCTCAATGGCTGGAAGCTTGGCCTCCTGATCTGCTACGACCTGGAATTTCCGGAAAATGCCCGACGCCTGGCCCTGGCCGGCGCCGAGCTGATCCTGGTGCCGACCGCCAACATGCAACCTTACGAATTCATCGCCGACGTCACCGTGCGGGCCCGGGCCATCGAGAACCAGTGTTTCGTGGCGTACGCCAATTACTGCGGCCACGAAGGTGAATTGCAGTATTGCGGCCAAAGCAGTATCGCCGCACCGAATGGCAGCCGCCCGGCGCTTGCAGGGCTGGATGAGGCCTTGATCGTCGCAGAACTGGATCGACAACTGATGGACGACTCCCGCGCGGCCTACAACTACCTGCACGATCGCCGCCCTGAGCTTTACGACGACCTGCACAAACACTGATTGAGGATTGAGAACGCGGCCTAATCCGCTAGCATGAGCGCATCTTTGTTCTGGAAGCGCTCATGCCGGCCCCCGACTCCCTCCGCCCCCACACTGAAACCCTGGCCAACGGCTTGCGGGTGACATTGCGTCACGTCCCAGGCCTCAAGCGCAGCGCTGCAGTACTGCGAGTCGCGGCTGGCAGCCATGACGCGCCCCTGGCCTGGCCGGGATTGGCGCACTTGCTCGAGCATCTGTTCTTCCTCGGCACCGAGCGTTTTCCCGCTGGGGAGAACCTGATGGCCTATGTGCAGCGCCATGGCGGCCAGGTCAATGCACGCACCAGCGAACGCACCACGGATTTTTTCTTCGAATTGCCACCCGCAACCTTCGCCGAGGGACTGGAACGGCTGGGGGACATGCTCACTCACCCACGCCTGGATGAGGCCGATCAGTTGCGCGAACGAGAAGTGCTGCACGCCGAGTTCATCGCCTGGTCCCAGGATGCAGCAGCCCAGCGGCAGCTTGCCCTGCACGACGGCCTGTCGGCGACCCATCCGCTGCGGGGTTTTCATGCCGGCAATCGCGACAGCCTCGCGGTGGCGCAAAGCGAATTCCAAAGCGCCTTGCACGACTTCTATCGCCGCTTTTACCAGAGCGGCCAGATGACCTTGAGCCTGGCCGGCCCGCAAAGCATCGACGCCTTGAAAGCGCTGGCTGAACAGTTCGGCAGGCACCTACCTGGCGGTGAAGCGCTTGCCAGGCCGGCACCACCAAGTTTGATGGCATCGTCCCCGACAAGTTATCAACAGGCCCGCGAGGGTTGCCTTGATCTGCTGTTCGCCTTCGAAGATTTACCGGCCGCCTCGCCTCAAGCCCTGGACTTTCTCTGTATGTGGCTGAACTCCAGCAAACCGGGCGGCTTGCTCGCCACGTTGCGTCAGCGCGGCCTGGCTGACAGCCTCAAGGCCACCGCGCTGTATGAGTTTGCCGGGCAGGCGCTACTGCACCTCGAATTCAAGCACGCCAACGCTCCGGCATCGGCGCAAATCCAGCCGTTGCTGCACGACTGGCTGGGGTTCTTTGCCGCCCAGGACGACTGGGCGCCGTTGCGCCAGGAATTCACCGCACTGTTGCAGCGCCGGCAGGAGACAGGATCGGCCTTGCAGGTGGCCCGCTGGGACGGTGAAGGACGTGACGGGCCGCTGTTGGCAAACGACCTCGTGAGGCTCAGGGAAATCCTCAGGCAACTGCACCCCGCCGATAACGTCGTGGAACCCTGGCAGTTGCCCGCACCCAATGCGTTCCTGCAAACGCCAAGCGAAGCGCCCCGCGCCGGGCTGATACGCGGCCAGACCAGCGCCCACCGCGGCTTGCGAACCTTCGCCCAGGACCGCTCCCGGGGGCGTCGGGAACGCTCACCCATGCAGTTCAGCCAGGCGCTGCCAGACAACGGTCGTGAAGGCGCGGTGTACCTGCGCTGGCAACTGGCGACCCAGACACCGCAGGACTTTCAATCCAGGCTCGACCGGCACCTGCAGGATGTGCGAGAGGATGCTCGCCAGGCCGGCGTGGATGTCAGCTTCCAGTCCTCCGGTAATCAATGGCTACTGAAACTGGTTGGCTTACAGGCGCCGATACCGTTGGTGCTCGAACACGTTCTGACGAAGCTTGCGCAACCGCTGCCAATGGCCCTGGCCAGTCAGGAACCCCCGCCGATGCCGATTCGGCATCTGTTGAAGGCGCTGCCAGATCACTGCCACCCCAACCGCCAAGCGTCAGCGTTGCCAATGCCCGACAGCGACCAAAGCGTGTGGACAACGGCCCGATGGGACGGGCTGTGCATCGGCCTGTCGGCGGCCACCCAAGGGCCGTTGGGCCCTGCGCTGGCCCGAGTGCCGGGCATTGCCGGCGATGAAGCCAGCCTGGCGCCGGCACCTCACGGGCAACGCCTCTGGCATACACTCCAGACTCACGGCGAAGAACCGGCCGTGTTGCTGTTTTGCCCGACAGCCACCCTGACGCTGGCCGACGAAGCCGCCTGGCGATTGCTGGCACAGCTGTGTCAGACGCCGTTCTATCAGCGCCTGCGCGTCGAGTTGCAGTTGGGCTATGCGGTGTTCAGTGGGTTGAAGCAGATCGACGGGCAAACCGGGATATTGTTCGGCGTCCAATCGCCCAGCCTTTCGGCGACGCAACTGAGCGCCCACATCGAACAGTTCCTGGCCGGGTTACCGACGTTGCTCCAGCAACTCGATGATGTTTCCCTGACCGGCCAGCAGCAGGCGCTTGCCGCCCAACTCCAGAGCACCGCCCTGCCCTGCGCCCAGGCCGCCGAGCTGCTCTGGCAGGGCAAGCTGGCCGGCCACCCGTCGGATTATCTTGAACAACTCTCCGCTGCCATCGTGTACCTGGATCGCACGCAGCTACAAAGAGCCGCCCAACGTCTGATCGAGGCTGAAGGGGGATGGTATTGCCTGAGCAACGGAGCCTGTCCGGGAGAGCGCTGGCAAGCGCCGCAGTGATCATTGCAGCGGCCGTAATGAGCTTTCTTCGAGAATCGCGGCGAACGATCTGTCAGATTTAGTAACATAGCCGCCTAAGCATCTGAACATCTCCGCGCGGAGGTGGACTATATGTATAGGTCTCAACCGTTCCAACTAACGAAAGCATCCCAACCAAAGGAGTATTCCCATGTCCTGGTCCAAACCCGCATATATCGACCTGCGTATCGGTTTCGAAGTCACCATGTACTTCGCCAGCCGTTGAATGCTGCAGGCGGTTAAGCACGCAGCACTACGCCTCGGCCAGCCGAGGCGTTTTTATTTCGGTTTGCAGATGGAGCAGCCATGTTCGTCCAGATTCTAGGTTCTGCCGCCGGTGGCGGTTTCCCCCAGTGGAACTGCAACTGCGCCAATTGCGCAGGTTTTCGCGACGGCAGCCTGCGGGCCCAGGCGCGCACCCAATCGTCCATCGCCCTGTCCGATGACGGTGTGAACTGGGTGCTGTGCAACGCCTCCCCGGACATTCGCGCCCAGCTCCAGGCGTTCGCCCCGATGCAGCCGGGCCGGGCCCTGCGCGACACCGGCATTGGCGCGATCATCCTGATGGACAGCCAGATCGACCACACCACCGGCCTGCTCAGCCTGCGCGAAGGGTGCCCGCACCAGGTCTGGTGCACCGACATGGTCCATGAAGACCTGAGCACAGGCTTTCCGCTGTTCAACATGCTGACCCACTGGAACGGCGGGTTGAGCTGGAACCGTATCGAACTCGACCAATCGTTCACCATCCCGGCCTGCCCGAACCTGCGCTTCACCCCGCTGCCCCTGCGCAGCGCCGCACCGCCCTATTCACCGCACCGCTTCGACCCGCACCCGGGCGACAATATCGGGCTGATCGTCGAAGACCTTCGCACGGGAGGCAAACTGTTCTATGCCCCGGGCCTGGGCAAGGTCGACGAGTCGTTGCTGGAGATCATGGCCGGCAGCGATTGTCTGCTGGTGGACGGTACGATGTGGGACGACGATGAAATGCAGCGCCGTGGCGTCGGCACCCGCACTGGCCGGGAAATGGGCCACCTGGCACAGAATGGGCCCGGCGGGATGCTGGAAGTGCTGGAGCGACTGCCCAATCAGCGCAAGATCCTTATTCATATCAACAACACCAACCCGATCCTCGATGAAGACTCCGTCGAACGGGCCGAGCTGGTGCGGCGCAATGTCGAAGTGTCTTACGACGGCATGAGTATTGAACTGTAGGAGCAACGGAAATGACTGACACCCCCCTGTCCCCCGCCGAGTTCGAAGCTGCCCTGCGTGCCAAGGGCGCGTATTACCACATCCATCACCCCTATCACGTGGCGATGTATGAGGGCCGCGCGACTCGCGAGCAGATCCAGGGCTGGGTCGCGAACCGTTTTTACTATCAGGTCAACATCCCGCTCAAGGATGCCGCAATCCTGGCCAATTGCCCGGACCGGGAGATCCGCCGTGAGTGGATCCAGCGCCTGCTCGATCATGACGGCGCGCCCGGCGAAGACGGCGGTATCGAAGCCTGGCTGCGGCTGGGCCAGGCGGTGGGCCTGGACCCCGATCAACTGCGCTCCCAGGAATTGGTGCTGCCAGGTGTGCGTTTCGCCGTGGACGCCTACGTCAACTTCGCCCGGCGGGCCTGCTGGCAGGAAGCCGCCAGCAGCTCGCTGACCGAACTGTTCGCCCCGCAGATCCACCAGTCGCGCCTGGACAGCTGGCCGCAGCATTACCCGTGGATCGACCCAGCCGGCTATCAATACTTCCGCACCCGCCTGGGCCAGGCCCGGCGTGACGTGGAGCATGGCCTGGCGATCACCTTGCAGCACTACACCACCCGCGCAGGGCAAGAGCGAATGCTGGAGATTCTCCAGTTCAAACTGGACATCCTCTGGAGCATGCTCGACGCCATGAGCATGGCCTATGAATTGAACCGCCCGCCCTACCACAGCGTGACCGACCAACGGGTTTGGCACAAAGGAATTACCTTATGAGTTTTAACCGCAGCCAAACCCCACGCTGGCGCCCTGGCTATCGCTTCCAGTACGAACCGGCACAGAAAGGCCATGTGCTGCTCTATCCTGAAGGCATGATCAAGCTGAACGACAGCGCTGCGCTGATCGGCGGGCTGATCGACGGTGAACGGGATGTCGCGGCCATCGTCGGCGAGTTGGCGAAGCAGTTTCCCGACGTGCCGGAACTCGGTGACGACATCGAGCAATTCATGGAGGTCGCCCGTGCACAGCACTGGATCGAACTTGTCTGAGACCAACGGGCTGCCGCCCAAGCCTGAAGTCGGCCTGCCGCTGTGGCTGCTGGCCGAGCTGACCTACCGTTGCCCGCTGCAATGCCCATATTGCTCCAACCCGCTGGACTTCGCCGAACAGGGCCAGGAGTTGAGCACCGAGCAATGGTTCAAGGTCTTTCGCGAAGCCCGCGAGATGGGCGCCGCGCAGCTGGGCTTTTCCGGCGGCGAGCCGTTGGTGCGCCAGGACCTGGCCGAGTTGATCGGCGAGGCGCGCCGGCTGGGTTTCTATACCAACCTGATCACTTCCGGCATCGGCCTGACCGAGCAGAAAATCAGCGACTTCAAGAAGGCCGGCCTCGACCATATCCAGATCAGTTTCCAGGCCAGCGACGAGCAGGTGAACAACCTCCTGGCCGGCTCGAAGAAAGCCTTCGCGCAAAAACTGGAAATGGCCCGGGCGGTGAAAGCCCACGGCTACCCGATGGTGCTGAACTTCGTGACCCATCGGCACAACATCGACAAGATCGATCGCATCATCGAACTGTGCATCGCTCTGGAGGCCGACTTCGTCGAGCTTGCCACGTGCCAGTTCTACGGCTGGGCGCAGCTCAACCGCGTCGGCCTGCTGCCCACCCGGGAGCAACTGGTACGCGCCGAGCGTGTCACCAACGAATACCGCGCCAAGCTGGAAGCGCAAGGCAATCCGTGCAAGCTGATCTTCGTCACGCCGGACTACTACGAAGAACGCCCCAAGGGCTGCATGAACGGCTGGGGCAGCATTTTCCTCACCGTCACGCCGGACGGCACGGCATTGCCCTGTCACGGTGCCCGCCAGTTGCCGGTGCAATTTCCCAACGTGCGCGACCACAGCATGCAGCACATCTGGTACGACTCATTCGGCTTCAACCGCTTCCGCGGTTATGACTGGATGCCCGAACCGTGCCGCTCCTGCGATGAAAAAGAAAAGGACTTCGGCGGCTGCCGCTGCCAGGCGTTCATGCTCACCGGCGACGCCAGCAACGCCGACCCGGTGTGCAGCAAATCCGAACATCACGGGGTGATCCTGCAGGCGCGTGAAGACGCCGAGCACGCCACGCAAACCATCGAACAATTGGCCTTTCGCAATGAACGAAACTCGCGCCTCATCGCCAAAGGCTGAGCCTTTCAGCGCCGCCCAGGCCGTTGCCGCCGGCACCGACTTCGCCGAACTGCAGCTCGGGCCTTTGGGCCTGTTCTGGAATGAATACCGCCCCGCAGACGGTGCCTGCCGGATCTGGCATTGGCAAGACGCCATGCCCCGCTGCCTGACACCGGACGGGTTCAGCGCGCGCAGCCGGGTCTATGAATACGGCGGTGGATCATTCTGCCTGAGCCATTACGGTGTGCTGTTCGTCAATGAGGCCGACCAGCAGCTGTACCACCAATCCCTGAACGACGAACGCCCCATAGCGCTGACCTCGGGTGACTGCCGTTATGGGGATCTGAGCTTCGCCGACGGCCAGGTACTGGCGGTGGAAGAACAGGCCAACCAGCATCGCCTGGTGTCGATCGGGCTGGTGGATCATCAGCGACATCTGCTGGCCGAAGGTGCGGATTTCTACGCGTCACCCACCGTGAGCCCGGACGGCCAGCGGCTCGCCTGGATTGAATGGAGCCGCCCGCATCAACCCTGGACCGCAACGCGCTTGATGCTGGCCGAGCGCAATACCGCGGGTTGGGGTGCGCCGCGCTGTGTCGCGGGCAACGGTGAAGAAGAGTCCATCCAGCAACCGCGCTTCGATGCGGCCAGTCGTCTTTATTGCCTGACTGATCGCGGGGGTTACTGGCAGCCTTGGGTGGAGTCGGCCCAGGGCCTGGAACCGCTGCCTGCCGCCCAAGCCGATCACGCCCCAGCGCCGTGGCAACTGGGTGGTTGCACCTGGCTGCCGCTGGGCGAACACACGTACCTGGCCAGCTGGACCGAGGCGGGTTTTGGACGCCTGGACCTGTGCCACATTGACGATGTCGCTGAGGACTTCACCGGCACCTACACCCGCTTTCGCAGCCTGGCGCTGGATGAGCGGTTCATCTACGCCGTTGCCGCCTCGCCGACCGGCCCATCGGCGGTCATTGCCATTGAGCGGCATAGTCATGAAGTGGCGGTGCTGGCCGGCGGCGTCGCGCCATTGCCCGTCGAACAGATCAGCCGGCCCCGCACCCTGCGATACCCCTCAGGCTCAAGTGAAGCCCATGGGTTCTTTTATCCGGCCATGACTGCCATCGAGAAACCGCCGCTGGTGGTGTTTATCCACGGCGGACCGACCTCAGCCTGCTACCCCATCTTTGATCCGCGTATCCAATACTGGACCCAACGCGGTTTCGCCGTCGCCGACCTCAATTATCGAGGCAGCAGTGGTTATGGCCGGGCGTATCGACAGGCGCTGCACTTGAACTGGGGGGTGGTGGATGTCGAGGATGCTTGCGCGGTGGTCACGTATCTGGACGAACAAGGCCTGATCGATGGTCGCTGCGCATTCATTCGGGGCGGCAGTGCCGGTGGATATACAACCCTGTGCGCCCTGGCGTTCCATGAGGTGTTCCGGGCCGGCGCCAGCCTCTATGGCGTCAGCGACCCCGTCGCCCTCGGCCGCACGACGCACAAGTTCGAAGGGGATTACCTGGACTGGCTGATCGGCGACCCGCAACACGATGCCGAACGCTACCGCGCCCGGACGCCGCTGCTGCATGCCGGGCGGATTCGCGTACCGGTGATCTTCTTTCAAGGCGAGCTGGACGCCGTGGTCGTGCCACAGCAGACCCGGGACATGGTCAGGGCTTTGGAGCAGAACCGCGTTACGGTCGAAGCGCACTACTACCCGGATGAGCGTCATGGTTTTCGCAAGGCGGCGAACCAGGCTCATGCGCTGGAGCATGAGTGGTTGTTTTATCGCAGGGTGATCGATTGCGGTCTATGACAACGGCGCTCATTGTGGCGAGGGAGCTTGCTCCCGCTCGATTGCGCAGCAATCGCAAAAACATTGGGACCGCTGCGCGCTCCAGCGGGAGCAAGCTCCCTCGCCACAGATAAATCCCCTCATGGCCTCAGCGCTTGGCGATGATGTACACCGCATGCACGATGCCAGGGATATAACCCAGCAGCGTCAGCAGGATATTCAGCCAGAAAGCCCCGCCAAAACCCACCTGCAGAAACACCCCCAATGGCGGCAGCAGGATGGCGATAATGATACGAATGAAATCCATGGATAACTCCCTGATCGACGATGGCCAAATTGCCATATAGCTCATTGACCCCAGGCCGCTCGCCAGGGTTCAGTGAAACGCAACCAGAAGCAGCCCCGATGGAGGACGCCTGCCAGGAACAAAAAACGCAGGATCGAGTAGGAGGCGGATTTGCATCCGCCGTCCTCTCACACCACCGTACGTACGGTTCCGTATACGGCGGTTCAGGTTATGCAGATAAGCCGTTGATCGTGTCCAGTATCGAGACCAGTCCGAGTTGGTTCCACAGTTTCTTCGGCAGCGCCTGATTCATATGCGACGCCCCCGAGTTCCACCATGGGCCGCGGCCATTCGACGTTGACTTGCAGGCACGAGCTTCGCCAAGCCCCAAGCGCATTAAGTTGCGCGCCCTCGTCGAGGGCTGCTTCCATTGGCGCCAGATGG
>NZ_FOTH01000060.1:0-15828 GCF_900114515.1 Pseudomonas sp. NFACC46-3 | reverse complement strand
GGCTTATCTGCATAACCTGAACCGCCGTATACGGAACCGTACGTACGGTGGTGTGAGAGGACGGCGGATGCAAATCCGCCTCCTACTCGATCTTTCAAGATTCACTGTGGACCCCTGTGGGAGCGGGCTTGCTCGCGAATGCGTCGGGTCAGCTTGCACAAGTGTTGGATGTGCCGCCGTCTTCGCGAGCAAGCCCGCTCCCACAGGGGATTGCATTGATCCGTTAGTTCTTCAGCGGTATCAATACCGCTTCATCCTCTCCCATCACCATGAACACCAGCAATTTCGCCGGTTGGCTCGTGCTGGCGTTTTTCGACACCAGGTGCTCGGAACCCGCCGCTTCATACCAGAACTCACCGGCCTTGTAGGTCTTCGCCGGTTCGCCCTTGACCTGGGAGGTGATAGCACCTTCCAGCACATAGGCCATGGCCGTTCCTTCATGTTTGTGGGCAACGGACGACTGGCCGGGGGCGTAGTCGACCGTCAGCATCATGGTTTTTTTACCCGGCAGGTTCTTCAGCATCTTCTCCTGCAGTACGTTGACCTTTTCCGAAGGCGCGGTTTCGTGGGCATAGACCGGGGCCAGGGGCAGCAGACTGAGGGTGGCGATCAGGCAGAGGGTTTTCATTGCAATGACCTTCGTGGGTTTGAGTGAGTTCGCGCTGGCGCGGCGATGGATTCACCCTAAGCCCCACGGTGGTGCAAACAAACGTCCAATCTTTAAGAAGGCGGGTAGACCAATACCGTGATCCACCAAACTTGAAAGGTAACCCCCCTGTAGGAGCTGCCGAAGGCTGCGATCTTTTGATCTTTCGATTGAGATCAATTGGATTGGACAAGATCGCAGCCTGGTTGCACTCGGCAGCTCCTACAGGCTCAGCGGGAGCAAGCGCCCTCGTCACAGGAGAAGTGTTCTATATGCCCCACGCATTTTGCCAGCCGTCAACTGTCAGGACTGACAGTTGACGGGGCCGGATTCATGGAGCAAAACGAAATCGCCCTTGCATCAGCAGTAGAGCATTGAATTTTCAACCCCGGTATTTGGCACAAGGGCTCTCAACCCATACAGGAGTTATCCAATGTCTACTGACTTGTCTCGTAACGCCGGAAGCCTTGATCCTACCTTTGGCTCTGGCGGAAAAGTGTTCCCTTCCAACTCCGCCGACCCTCTCATGCCCGGGAGCGTTTCGGGGCTTACCATCGCTCCCGACCACAAGGTGCTCATCGCCGGGAGATTCGGCCAGAACTACAGCATTATCCGCCTGAACCCAGACGGATCCGCCGACAGGGACTTTGGCGAATACGGTGTGATCACGGGCAGCTTCGCAGAGGGCTACGCCTCTGGCGGAGAGTCCATTTCACTGTTGGACAATGGTCAGATACTACTGACTGGCCTCTTTAAGGAAGATGATCAATATAGCCCCAGCCTGTCTGCGGCAGCACGTTTTTACAGCGATGGGCGTCTGGACACCAGGTTCGGTTTTAAAGGCCATGTCGTCATCCGGCTACCACTGGATCAATCCAATCCAGCCATTGCGGATAATGCAACCCGTGACGGTAGCGGACGCAGCAGTGTCAGTGCCACAGTCCTCCCTGATGGAAAAATCTGGATGACCAGCGTACACCGCTACAGTTTTATCGATAGTGTCGGCGTGCTGATGCGGCTTGAGTCGAACGGCAATCTGGATCTCAGCCTGAACAACGGTAAGGGCTTCGTCATCGTGCGATACCCTGAGTGTTCGACTGCAATCACCACACACCTGATCCAGCCAGATGGAAAAATCGTCGTCGCCGGGATAGCCATCGTTGGCGGACGCGAAGCTGCATTCACTGCACGTTATATGTCTGACGGAACGGCTGACCCAAGTTTTGGCAGTGCGGGATTTGTTCTCACTGAGATTGAAAGGCCGACTCAAATTCTGTCATTGGCGTTGCAAAAGAACGGGAATCTCGTCGCTGCAGGTTCGACAACCGTCGCTCCAACAGCTGGCTTTCTGCTAAGCCTCCGCCCAGATGGCAGGAATGATCCGCTGTTCAACCGAGGGGTGCCGTTGTTGACATTGATTGACGACAATCCGTACGGATCGCAATGGATCGGTGTTGCCACTGATGACAGCGGAAAAATTGTCGTAACGGGCGCTACTCTGGGGGGCGAAGAGGCCGACATCCTGCTTGCGCGATACCTGAGCGATGCCAGCTTGGACGGCAGTTTTGGCGATGGCACGGGAATTGTGCGAACCAAAATCGGCAGCAGTGTCGATCATCCTCAAGCCATTGCACTACAGGAGGACGGTCGTATTGTGGTCATCGGGATGTTCTTCTCGGAGAGCGGCTTCAGACCGGTCGTTCTTCGTTTCAAAAATTGAGTGCTGGCGTCCGGCTACGTAAAGGCAGGGGTGCCACAGTGCGTTTCAGACAATCGGGAAACTGTTGAAATCCACGCTGCGGGCCAGGCGACTATCGATAAGGCCGATGAAGCCCTGCACCTCGGGGCAGTTGAAATGGGCTTGCATCGCCGCTTCCGATTGCCAGCGAGCGCTGACGGTCCAGCGGTCACCGTCGTCCGGGCAACGGTCAACCATGTAGGCATCGCACCCAGGCTGCGCGCGCAGGGTTTCGACGATTTTCTGCAACTGGCGGCCCAGTTCTTCCGAGCGACCAGCGGCGGCTTGGACCTGTACGGTATTGATCACCTGGCGAGTCATGGTTCTGGCTCCTGAATCAAGTCGGACGGGATTTGGCTCGACATCAACGAGACCCCAGCAGGATAGGCCTGTAATGGCGAGGCTAAAACAGCCAATGAGCGGATAAATGCCCAGTCCAATGGCTCAAGTGACCTGCTGCAAAATGTCTCGCAAGCGGTCCAGGGCGATGTCAATGTCCAGGGTGTCAATGGCGCCGAAACCCAGGAACAGGCCGGGACGCACCGCAGCCTCATTGAAAAAGCCGTCAAGGCTGTACAGCCCGACTTCGGCTTTTCTCGCCAGCTCGATCACCAGCGCCAGGTCGATGGGCACCTTGCACAACACCGCCATATGAAAGCCCGCGGTTGTGGGAACCGCCTCGAACCAGGGCGACAAATCCCCGCCCATGCGTGCCAGGATTCGCTCGCGGCGCCCGGCATACAGCGTGTGGCAACGGCGGATGTGCTTGAGCAGGCAGCCCTCGGCGATGAACTTCGCCAACGCCCACTGGGGCAGGGTGGAGGTGTGCTGGTCGGTGAGGCGCTTGGCCAGGATCACTGCTTCAAGAATCGCTGGCGGCAGGATCGCATAGCCGAGCCGCAGTTCCGGCAACAAGGTCTTGGAGAAGGTGCCCACGTACGCGACGATCCCGCGCTCATCCAGGCTCTGCAACGAATCGGCGGGCCGGCCTTCGTAGCGGAATTCGCTGTCGTAGTCGTCTTCGATGATGATCGCCCCCAGCTCATAGGCCCGCGCCAGCAGAGCGTTGCGGCGGGCCTGGCTCATGGGCATGCCCAAGGGAAACTGGTGGGAGGGCGTCACATAAATCAGCCGCGTGCCGTCGGGGATCAGGTCGACCCGCATGCCTTGCTCGTCCACCGGCACCCCGGCCACCGTGGCGCCCTGGGAGCCGAACAGCAAGCGCGCCGGTGGATAGCCCGGATCTTCCATGGCCACCAGGCTGCCGGGACGGGTCAGCACCCGCGAGATCAGGTCCAGGGCCTGCTGTGCGCCGTTGCAGACCACGACGTCTTCATCCTGGCAATTGACCCCACGGGAAAACGCGATGTGCCGGGCAATGGCATTGCGCAGCGCCGGCAAGCCCTCGGGCTGGCTGTAGAAGCCTTTGGCGCTGGCAATCTGACGCAGCGCGTGGGCGGTGCAACGCCGCCAGTCGTCCAGCGGAAACTGACCCTTGCCCGTGGCGCCGCCGATGAAGTCGTAGCGCAACGCACCTTCGAGGGTGGGATGGCGCATCAGGTCGGGCATGGTGCGCCAGGCTTCGACGACGTCGGCACCGGCCAGCTCGCGGTGGCTCTGCTTGCGCACGATCCTGGCCGGCCGTGCGTTGACGTAGGTGCCTTTGCCGATGATGCCGGTGAGCAGGTTTTCGTAGGTCAGTTGGGCGTAGGTGTCGGAGACGGTCTTGCGCGAGACGCCCAGTTGCTCGGCCAGCAGGCGGCTGGGCGGTAGCTGCGTGCCGGCCGCCAGGCGACCGCTTTCGATGGCGCTGCGCAATTGTTGATACAACTGGCCCGACAGGTCCTTGCGGCCGTTGATGACAACATGAAGTTCCATACCCGCAAGCTCCTGGGCGGTTGTTCGGTGGCCGGCGTCAAAGGCGCAAGATTACCCGCATTGTGCGACTGCATAGAAGTTGCGTGGGGAAAATCCTGTGCATTGGACTTGTCCCCGGTTTTTTCGCCGAATTGGACCTGTCATTGACCGGTCCCTGAGCTTACCGTGAAGGTCTCGAATGCCACGGAGCCCGCCATGAGCCCGCGTCTGGATTACTACACCGCATCCCCCGGGGCGATGCGAGCCATGATCGGCCTGGAAGCCCTGACCAGCCGCCTGAGTATCGAACCGGCGCTGTTGCACTTGATCAAGATCCGCGCTTCACAACTCAATGGCTGTGCCTTCTGCACCGACATGCATTCGGTGGAGGCCCGACGCCAGGGCGAGACCGAGCGCCGGCTCTACGCGGTGGCGGTGTGGCGCGACAGCGGTTTTTTCACGGCCCGTGAACGCGCCGCCCTGGCCTGGACCGAGGCGGTGACGCTGTTGGCTGAAAGCCAGGTGCCGGACGAAATCTATGCCCAGGCCCGGGCCTGTTTCAGCGAGGAGGAATTGGTGGACCTGACCCTGGCGATCAGCACCATCAACAGCTGGAACCGGCTGGCGGTGAGTTTTCGCCAGAGTCCCAGTGCTTGATTGCCAATCCTGAAGGAGACTGTGGCGAGCTGCTTTTGTGGCGAGGGGATTTATCCCCGTTGGGCTGCGTAGCAGCCCCAAAAACAAGAACTCAATCTATCTGACATACCGAGCTGTCAGGCTTTAGGGCCGCTCGCGCCCCAACGGGGATAAATCCCCTCGCCACAAAAGCGGCGTCGTTACTTGAGCAGCGGCGAGGTCCCCGAGGTAGCCGGCGGCCGTTGGGGCTTGACCGAAGTGCCGAATGTATTGCCCATGCGCACCCCCGTGGCCGCCGGGGTAGCCAGGCCAATGCTGTTCGGAGCGCGCTCGTTGACCGGCACATTCATGGCGTCCTGGGCCTGTTGCGCCGCCTTCGCGGCCTGGGGGTCGTTGCCCATCTGCCGACTCAGGCAGTTGTAGTCTGGGGTCTTGTAACCGCCAACGGTTACCTCGATACAGGCCGGGGCTTCTTCACCCTGGGCCCCGGGCAGGGCCATGAACAGCCCGAGGCCTGCCATCATGTTCATCCACGGTTTCATCTGCGACCTCCTGGCCCGCCGCAGCGGACGGTGCGTTGTCAGGGCACCAGTCTAGTGCGGCCTGGAGGATTTGTATCGGTTGTCATACGACATTCATAAACACCCCTCAGGATGACGATTTTCAACGGATACGTCAGTCGTGCAGCAGGGCAGAGCCGGGGGCGGACGCGGACGTGGATTGACCAGGGCGCCCTTGGGGTGGCTGATGGTGTTGCTGTGTCTGCTGGCCGGACCGATCCAGGCGGTCGGCCTGGTGGACCTGGACATCGCGCCCCAGGAACTGACCACGGCGCTGGAGCAGTTCAGCCGGGCGACGGGCATGGCGGTGCTGGTGGACCATCAGTTGTCGAGCCAGCGTCATACGCTGGGTGTCCAGGGGCAGTTCACACCTTCCGAAGGGTTGAGGGTGTTGCTCAGCGGCACCGGACTGGCGGCGCACTATGCCCGGGCGGATGCGTTCACATTGCAGCCGGTGCGGGTCCGAGAGGTGCCGCTGCCTCCCGGCGTCACCCCAGGCTTGAGTGACAGCAACTACGCGGCAGCGATCCAGGCGGTCATCCAGCGCAATTTGTGTCGTTCACCGTTGACCCGCCCAGGCAGTTTCCGGGCGGTGCTGCAAGTGTGGATCGGCCGGGACGGCGTGGTCCAGCACAGTCGCCTGGTCAGTTCCACGGGCGACCTGATGCGGGACAAGGCCTTGGTCAACAGTTTGCAGAACCTCAGGATCGACCGCCCGGCGCCCAGCTCGTTGCGCCAGCCGGTGACCCTGCTTTTGTTACCCGACTTATCAGGAAGAAGCATGGAATGCATAGCAGGGGAAGGGGTGTCCGGGCGATGAAAGACTCCGGTCGCAGCCCGTTGGTGAGGTTGTTCCTCACCTCGTATGAGGATTTCAAGGTGCGCCTGCGCAGACGCCTGGGCTCCGAGGAACTGGCCAACGATGTGTTGCATGAAACCTACCTGCGGGTCGATCGCATGGTCGATACCCAGGAGATTGCCCAGCCCAACGCTTATTTGTATCGCATGGCCCTGAATATCGCCGCCGACCGCCGGCAGGCCGATGCGCGTTTGCTCACGGGCGATGAAATCGAGGAATTGCTGCAGGTCTCGGATGAAGCGCTGGATCCGGCCCGTGTGGTGGGTGGGCAGAAGGAGCTGCAGACCCTGCTCAAGGCCTTGTACGAACTGCCGGCGCGCCGCCGCAGGATCTTCATCGCCGCACGCCTGGAGGAAGCACCGCACCTGGAAATATCCCAGCGCTTCGGTATTTCCACGCGCATGGTGGAGAAGGAGATCAAGGCTGCGTTGGGGCACTGCGCCCAGCGCCTGGAAAGAAAAGTCATTCAGCGGTTCGGTCCCGGCGCGGGAAAACCGTCTTGAGAGTAGAGACCCGACCCTTTCGTGAGTGTGTGTGCGCTTGAACATCTTCAGCATCGCTTCCCCTGACGCCACGCCCCAGGCCCGATTGGCCGGCGAGGCCCGAGACTGGCTGATCCTGCTGACCTCGGGGCGCGCCACCGTGGCCGATGCCCGGGCCTTGCGCCTGTGGTGCGGGCAGAGCCCCGAACATGCCCAGGCCTTCGAACAGGCCAAGGCGTTGTGGCAGGGGCTGCAACCGGCCGCCGCAGCGTTGCAGGCGCCGCGGCATTTCGGCCGCCGGGCGTTGCTGGGTGGCGCCATCGCGGCATCGGCGGCCTTCCTGTTGATCCGCGCCACGGTGCCAGGCGGTGTTTCCGGGCTGGGAGCCGACTACGTCACCGACGTCGGCGAACAGCGCCGCGTGGAACTGGCCGAAGGCGTCAGCCTGGAGCTCAACACCCAGACCCGTCTCAGTCGCCGCGCGCTGGCCGATGGCGGACAAGGACTGGAATTGCTCAGCGGCGAGATTGAAGTGCAGGGGCGCAGTGCCCAGGTGGTCAGCGTCCAGGCCGGCGCCGGTTGGATCAGCGCCGCCCAGGCACGCTTCAACATCCGCTACACCGACCAGAGCGTCTGCGCGACCTGCCTGGAGGGCGTGGTGCAGGTCGAGGTGCAAGGCCGGCGGTTCCGTCTGGAGCCGGGCATGCAGATGACTTACGAGCCTCACCAGGTGGGCGCGCCCAAGCGTGCCGATGTGTCGGCCGCCGTTGCCTGGCGTGAGCAGGTGCTGGTGTTCAACGACGCGACCCTGGCCAGCGTCATCGACGAAATCAACCGCTACCGTCCCGGCATGTTGCTGCTGCTCAACCGCGAACTGGGCCAGCGCAAGGTCCAGGCGCGGTTTCGCCTCGACCAGTTGGCGGGCGTGGCGCTGTTGATCCGCGATGCCTACGGCGCCAAATGCACCGAGTTGCCGGGTGGCGTGGTGGTGCTGAGCTGAGGCCTGCGGCGCCTGGCGGGCCTCATCGCGAGCAAGCTCGCTCCCACAAGGGTGTGCCCAAATCTTGAGGTCACCCGTTAACGCTGTGGGAGCGAGCTTGCTCGCGATGAGGCCGGTACATTCGACATCATCCTTGACAGACCCACCGCTATCGCGAGCTAATCCAGCGGCCCCAACACCTGTCGATACGTTTCGGCCCCCTGGGGTGTCTGGCGGGTCAGGCTGATTTCGATGCCCATTGGGTTTTCCTGGCGGTTGCCGCTGAGCTTGCGCCAGCCTTTTTCCTTGTCCCAGAACCGCAGTCCGGCATCGCTGACGTCACTGAGCACGGCCACGCCCGAGCCGGGTGCGGGCAGGGGGTAGCGACTGCGGGCCTGGCCTTGGGCGCGGTAAAGCGTGTCACCCTTGAGCCACCAGCGCACCCGTTGCAACTCGCCTTCCTGGGTCGCCGCCACGCGGATCACATCCAGGCGAAAGCCCCGACCTTCGGTGCTGCGCACGGTGAGGGCGGTCGGGGCGGTCGAGGGCTGGTCGTCGACGCCGGGTTTGACCGGTTCACTCAGCTCGATGCTGGCGCGCAGGGCCACGTCGCGCTCCAGTTGGTTCAACACCCGCAGCAGCGCTTCGGTCTGCTCGGTACTGGCCTGCAAATGGCTGTCGGCACGAGTCACGCTGTCCAGCCCACGCCAGGCGATCAGGCTGACCACCGCCATCAGCAGGATCGCCACCATCACTTCCAGCAAGGTGAAGCCTGTCTGCCGGACACTCATTGGAGTTGCACCCGCCCCGCGGCACTGCGTTGTACCGTGAGGCTGTTCACGCCGTCCGACAAGCGGATCTGCAAGGGCTCGCCGAGCCACTCGGCATTCAGCACCACCCGTTGCCTGGGGTCCACGCGAACCTCCATCGACGGGCTCTGCCAGCGACGCGGATGCAGTTGCGGATCATCCTTGAAACGATCCAACCCGGTGCCTTGATCGGCGCGACGACTGAAACCAAACCCCTTGGCGTCCCAGCGCCAGGTAATCGGTCGCCCGTCGGTGCGGGCTTCGGTCTGGGCCAGTTGCAGCAGTTGCACCAGCCGCTCGCCGTCCTGGCGCAGCAACTTCAACGGATCCGGCTTGATGCTCAGGCTCACGGCGGCGCTGGCAATGCCGATGATCACCAGCACCACCATCAGTTCGATCAGGGTGAAACCGCGTTGCTTGCCGAGGTTCATGCGCGCTCCTTTGCGTGAAACCATCCTGCACGGTGAAGATGATAAGGATGTGAAATAAAACGGAGAGAATTGACGCGTAGGCTGGACGCTGGAACCCAAGAAAGGAGATTCAGGCCATGGCGTTCATCGAGCGTGTGTCCCCGGCGCAAATCGTCCAGGCCGTGGGTCTGTTGGCGGCGTTGGCCGGGGTGGCGGCCTGGTCTTCGCTGCTGCTCACGTCGGCCGAGTCGCGCACGCCGGATGTCGCCCCGCAACGCATGGCCGAACGTTCCGATAACCCGGCGCTGCAATGGTTCTCCAACCAGCCGGCAGCGGTGGACATCAAGGTCAGCGGTGTGATGGCCGGCACGCACACGCCCGTGGCGATCCTCAGTCTCAACGACGGACCGCCGCGCAGTTTCCTGGTCGGTGAAAGGGTGGCCCAAGGCGTACGGTTGGTAGCGATCGAGGCGCAGGCGGTGGTTATCGAACGCGGCAATGAGCAGACCCGGCTGGTCCTGGCTCGGTTGCCGGATTCGGTGAGTTTGCCCTCGCTAACCCGCTGAAGCCGATGTGGCGAGGGGATTTATCCCCGCTGGGCTGCGCAGCAGCCCCAAATAGCAGAATGCATTAGGCCTGGCATTTAATGAGGCTGATATTAGGGCTGCTGCGCAGCCCAGCGGGGATAAATCCCCTCGCCACAGAGGATGTGTTAATCCACTCCACTCAGGGTTTTTCCCGGCTGACCAACGTCTCCAACCGAGCCAACGGCGGTGCTTCGCGACTGCGATCCGACACGCTCAGTTCAACCCGCAGCAGCCGGCCGTTTTCCGCCGGGCGCAGGTTCTGTTCGCAACGCAACAGCAATCGTCCCTGGTCGCATTCGAACACTTTCGAGCCCTGGGCAAAACGACCTTCCAGACGCAACTGCGCCAGTTGGCTGCGGGCGGCCAGCAGGGCGATGGATTTGTCGCGCAGCAGGCCGTTGCTCTGGGTCATCACCGCCGCCACGCGCACAGCGGCCGACATGGCCACGGCGATGATCGCCAGGGCCACCAGCACTTCGATCAGGGTGAAGCCGGCTTGCGGAGCGAGGCGTGGCATGGCGCGGGCTCGGGGTGAGGGCAGCCTTGAAGATTAGCCGGCGTTCGTGACCAATTGACGACGCAAGCTCCTGAGCAATTTCAATATCACTGACATATTTTCTTGCAACACTGCGCCTCGAATCGAATCCAGCGAAGGACCGTCGAGATGCAGATCGCCCGTTACAACGCCCGTCCCCAAGGCCCTCGCGGGCAGCGGGGTTTCACCCTGATCGAAATCATGGTCGTGGTGGTGATCCTCGGCATCCTGGCGGCGATGGTGGTGCCCAAGGTGCTCGACCGTCCCGACCAGGCGCGGGCAACGGCGGCGAAACAGGACATTGGCGGCCTGATGCAAGCCCTGAAGCTGTATCGCCTGGACCACGGCAGTTACCCGAGCATGAACCAGGGCCTCAAAGTGCTGGTGGAGAAGCCGGCCGATGCGAAAAACAGCACCTGGCGCTCTTACCTGGAGCGCCTGCCCAACGACCCATGGGGCCGTCCTTATAACTACCTCAACCCGGGTGCCAACGGCGAAGTCGATATCTTCTCCCTTGGCGCCGACGGTCAGCCTGACGGCGACGGCGTGAATGCCGACATTGGCTCCTGGCAGTTGTAAGGGCCGTGATGCGAACGGATTCGCCCCTCGCGGCGAAGCAGCGCGGCATGGCGCTGATCAGTGCCTTGCTGATTGCTGCCGTGGTGGCGGTCATTGCCGGTGGCATGCTGACCCGCCAGACCCTGTTCACTCGCAGCCTGGAGGCCGAGCAGTTGCGTGTCCAGGGCTCGGCGCGGTTGCAGGGTGGCCTGCAACTGAGTCGCCAGTTGCTCTGGGATGCCAGGCAGCGCGATCCACTGACGCGCTTCGGCCAACCTTGGGCCAAACCTATCGTGATACCGGGTTCAGGCCAGATCGACACACCCTTCGAAGGCCAGTTGGAAGATGAGCAAGGCAAGTTCAACCTGCGCAACCTCGTCGCCAATGAGCGGGTGGACGAGGAACAAGTGCGCGCCTTCGAACGCCTGTGCCAGCAATTGGGCGTGGCCGCGACGGTCCGCACGCGTATCGTCGACAGGGTGGTCGAGGCCTATCCGCGCCTGTTGAGTCCGCAGCGGGTGGACCAGGCGCCAAAGGCCAATACCTTCAACAGCGGCCGCGAAACCTCGCCCCAGGCCGACAACACGCCGCTGGCCCCGACGCGCCCGATGCTGCGCACCTTGCAAGACTTGCGCAGCGTCAAAGGCGTCACCACACGGTTGCTGGACACACTGGCGCCGTACGTGACGATCCTGCCCACCAACACCTGGCTCAATGGCAACACCGCCAGCGCCCCGGTGCTGGCTGCCTACGTGCCGGGGCTGTCGCTGCAACGGGCCGAGGCTCTGGTCAGGGAGCGCGATGGCGGCCACTGGTTTATCAATCGCGGGGATTTCGTCAATCGCCTGCGCATGCCGGAGTTGGACACGGCCAGCGTCAAGGTCGGCATCACCAGTGATTGGTTCCGCCTGCGGGGCCAGGCACGCAGTGGTCAGCGGCGGGTCGAGCTGGAGGCGTTGCTGCAACGTACCGAGGACCGCTTGCCCCAGGTGATCTGGTCGAGGGTGGGGGTATGACGCGCTTGCGCATCGCCCTGGCGCCGCTGGACAGCCTGGACCTCGACAGCCCGGTGGCGTTTGCCTGGCTTGATCGCCAAGGCCAGGTCCGTGAGCAAGGCCGCAGCAGCCTTCGGGCGCTGGGCCAGAGTGGTAAAAACCTTTCGGTGGAGTGTTTTCTTCATCCCCGCGACAGCGTGTTGACCCGCCTGGAGTTGCCGCTGTTACCGGCGGCCAGGATCACCGCAGCGGTGACGTGCGCGGCCCAGGCCCTGATGCTCGGAGCCAGCGAACAGATGCAGGTGGCCCATGGCCCGCGTGGGGTCGATGGGCAGGTGCAGATCGCCTGGCTGGACCGTGAATCCCTCGCCAATCTCGGGCGGCTTGTGCACCAGGCCGGCATGAAACTGCGTGGCCTCTACCCGGCGGCCTACGCCTTGCCGGTGCTGTCGGGGCCGGTGGCCTGTATCGAGGACGACCATCTGCTGGTGCGCCATGACCTGCAGCACGCCGTGGTGCAACCGTTGCAACAAGAGGCGTTGGACGAGTGGCTACTGGAAACGGGGCCCGGGGTGCATTGGGTGGGCGAGGCGCCGCCGCAACCTTCGATCGATGCCTTGGCCGAAACCCAACGCTGGATGGGCCCTGCGCCAGGCTGGGGGTTGCATGCCGGCCTTGCACGCAACGCCGTCGAGCGCGGTGGCTGGGGCCGGGCGGCGGCGATCTGCGCGACAGCACTGGCGGTGTGGGTGATTGGGCTGAACCTCTACGCCGCCCGTGAAGCGGCCCTGGGTCAACGGCTCAAGGCGCAGATGAGCCAGCGGGTGAAGCAGGCGTTTCCCGAGTTGCCGGTGATTCTCAACCCGCTGCAACAGGCGCGTCAGCAAATCGCTGCGCGCCAGAACGGTGCGGCGACCGACCCGGCCCAACGCTTTGCCAGCCTGGTGCAACAGGCGGGCAGTGCCATGCCGTTCATGAGCGGCAATGTCCAGGCGCTGGTGTTCGAGAACGGTGAGTTGCGCCTGAATGTCGTGGCCGAGGCGCAGAAAACCGCCGCCGAAGAGGATTGGAAAATCCCCCTGGTCCAGGCCGGCATCGACGTCGCCGCCATCGATCAGGGTTGGACCCTGCGTGTGGCACCGGCCGGCCAGGGCAGCCCCGACGAAAACCCGGACGCCGATGATGAATAAGCATTCTCTGGCATTGGTGTGGGGGCGCTGGGCAACCTATCGCACGCGTTTGCGCACGTTCTGGCAGGGGCTGGCGGTGCGTGAGCAAGCCGCCGTGGCCCTGGCTGCGCTGGTGGTGGGCGGCTGTCTGGTCTGGCTCGCACTGATCCAGCCGCCGCTCAAGACTATCGCCTATTGGCAAGCCGAAACCCCGAAGCTGCGTTCACAGACCGAAGCCCTCGAAGTGCTGTTGCGCGACGTCGCGGGGCCCGCACCCGAGCAGCCTCTTGAAACCGCCTTGCGCCAGAGCCTGGACGCCAGTGGCTTGAGCCAGCATTACCAATTGCAAGCGCCTGGCGCCGAGCGCCCCAACACCTGGCAGCTCACGTTCGACCAGGCCCCAGCGGAGGCGGTGATCAGTTGGTTGCTGGGCAACCCACGGCAATTCTCCCTGGAAGTGATCGAGGTCCGTTTGCAGCGCACCGCCCTTGCCAATCCCGACAACCACGACACCGACAATACCGCCGGCACACTGTCCGGAACCGTTCGCATGGATCAGGCGCAAGGCGCTAAGGAAGCTTCATGAAAGGGGCCAGATACCCACGTCATTGGCGCAAGGCTGCACCGCTGTTGTTGCTCGCGTTAAGTGCGTGCAACAGCACGCCACCCGCGTCGCAGCCACCGTTGCTGGTGGACAGTGAGTTGGGCATTCCGTTGGGGAGTACCCAGCGCAGTGGTGATGCAGTGCTCGATCGTCAGCGGGCCCAGGACCTGCGTGAACATAAGCCCGCGGTGCGGCATCAGGTCGACCTCACCACCCGTGCTCGCGAGCCACGCAACAATGCGCCGGCGCGTACGCCCTTGGGCGATCAACCGGTGACGCTGAATTTCGTCGAGGCGGATATCCAGGCGGTGGTGCGGGCCTTGTCCCGTTCCACCGGTCAACAGTTTCTGGTGGACCCGCGGGTCAAGGGCAACCTGACGCTGGTGTCCGAAGGCCAGGTCCCGGCCCACCAAGCCTACGACATGCTGCTGGCCGCGCTGCGCATGCAAGGCTTCAGCGTGGTCGACGTCGGTGGCGTGGCCCAGGTGGTGCCGGAGGCCGATGCCAAACTGCTGGGTGGGCCGATCTACAGTGCCGACAAACCGGCCGGCAACGGCATGCTCACCCGCACCTTCCGCCTGCAATATGAGAACGCGGTGAATCTGATCCCGGTGCTGCGCCCGATCGTGTCGCCGAACAACCCGATCAATGCCTACCCGGGCAACAACACCATTGTCGTCACCGATTACGCCGAGAACCTGTCGCGGGTGGCGCAACTCATCGAAGGCATCGACACCCCGAGTGCCATCGACACCGACGTGGTGCCGATCCACAACGGCATCGCGGTCGACATCGCGCAAATGGTCTCTGATCTGCTGGAAACCCAGGGCGGCGACCAGACCCAGAAGATCAACGTGATCGGCGATCCGCGCTCCAATTCCATCATCATCCGCGCCGGCAGCCCCGAGCGCACGGAGCTGGCGCGCAACCTGATCTACAAGCTCGATAACGCCCAGAACAACCCGAGCAACCTGCATGTGGTGTACCTGCGCAATGCCCAGGCCGGCAAACTGGCCCAGGCCCTGCGCGGCTTGCTCACCGGGGAGAGTGAAGGCGAGAGCAGCGACAACTCGCGCTCGGTGCTCAGTGGCATGGGCGCCAGTACCAACGGACAGAGTGGGCAGGGCAGCAGTGGCGATGGCACCAGCGGCACCACCAGCGGCAATGCTTCGACCAGCGGCAACGGCTACGGCCAAGGCAGCAACGGCACGACTTCCGCTTCGACGAAAAACGAACAGAACACCGCTTTCAGCGCCGGCGGCGTGACCATCCAGGCCGACGCCACCACCAACACCTTGCTGATCTCCGCGCCGGACCCGCTGTACCGCAACCTGCGGGAAGTCATCGACCTGTTGGACCAGCGGCGCGCCCAAGTGGTGATCGAGAGCCTGATCGTCGAGGTCGGCGAGGACGACGCCAGCGAATTCGGCGTGCAATGGCAGACCGGCAACCTCGGTGGCAGCGGGGTGATCGGCGGGGTCAACCTCGGCGGCACCGCGCTCAACCTCAACGGCAAGACCAGCATCGATGTCTTGCCCCAGGGCCTGAACCTGGGGGTGGTCAACGGCACGGTGGACATTCCGGGTATCGGCAAGATTCTCGATCTCAAGGTCCTGGCCCGGGCCTTGAAGAGCAAGGGTGGCACCAATGTGCTGTCGACGCCGAACCTGCTGACCCTGGACAACGAAGCGGCGAGCATTTTCGTCGGCCAGACCATTCCCTTCGTCAGCGGCAGCTATGTCACCGGCGGCGGTGGTACCAGCAACAACCCGTTCCAGACCGTGACCCGCGAGGAGGTGGGTTTGAAGCTCAATGTCCGGCCGCAGATTTCCGAAGGCGGGACGGTCAAGCTCGACATCTATCAGGAAGTCAGCAGCGTCGACAATCGTGCTTCGAGCACCACCGGCATCGTCACCAACAAGCGCGCCATCGACACCAGCATCCTGCTGGACGATGGGCAGATCATGGTCCTCGGCGGGTTGCTGCAGGATGGCTACAGCCAGAGCAATGACGCGGTACCGTGGTTGTCGACCATTCCGGGGATCGGTGCGCTGTTTCGCAACGAACGGCGGCAGATCACCAAGACCAACCTGATGGTGTTCCTGCGGCCCTACATCATCCGCGACACGGCGGCGGGACGCGGCATTACCCTCAACCGCTACGACTTCATGCGTCGCGCCCAAGGCCTGCTGCAACCAGACCGTAGCTGGGCAATGCCGGACATGCAGGCCCCGCAGTTGCCGGCCTCGGCGAGGGCGATTCCGGGGACGGCGCCTGCCGGGGTGCAGATGCCCAGGGCGGTGATCAAGGCGGTGCCTGTGATGGAGCCGATTGGACAATGAATTCCGTGGCGAGGGAGCTTGCTCCCGCTGGGTTGCGAAGCGACCCCAAAAAGATTGCATGC
>NZ_FOTH01000018.1:0-137130 GCF_900114515.1 Pseudomonas sp. NFACC46-3 | reverse complement strand
GCGTCACTAGTGTCCGGTAAAATCTTTTCAGAGCTGAAGGTTACCTTGGGTAGCCTTCAGCTCTGTTTGCTTCTGCCTTCGGTCTTCAAGGCGTTCGATGCTCAATGGGCGTTCGAACAAGCTGTGGGTCAGCCTAATAGCAAAGTCTGAAATAGGCCCCGAACATCCTGAGCGGTGCTGATAAAGGTGCAGCAAAAGGTAGGTAATCAAGGCGCTGTAGATCTGCAGACGAACGGCATTTTCGGAGAAGCCGAAATATCGTTTTAACTTGAGGTTTTGCTTGATCCACTTGAAAAACAACTCGATCTGCCAACGTTGTTTGTACAGATCAGCGACCTCCTCAGCTGAGCGAGAGAAGTCATTGGTAACCAGCACCAGTGGCGTTTCATGGTCGTCTCGACGAACCTGAATCCGGCGCACAGCCTGATCCTGATAGTGATTCGGACGTCGAGTGTTCAGGTATTTCTTACCGAACAGCACCGATTCGTCTGCCTCAATGAATTCCGGTGCATCGTCTTTTCTCAAGCTTTCTACCTGCTTCAGGTTGGCGTTTTTTTTCAGCCGTGTGACGAAGAAAGAGCCCAACTGATCGATCTGGTACCACCAGTTGTAGTCGCAGTAACCCTTATCGAAAACGTATGTCATACCCGCTTCAAGAGGCATGGTCAGGGCATCGCTCAGATCGTTGACGTTGGCGGCGGTGATGTTCACGTAAGTCGGGGCTGTTTGCCGTGGATCGATTGCCACATGCACCTTCAGGCCTTGAGTTATGCGGGTTTTCGTCGCGGTGGTCCATTCGTCAAAACCGGGTCCACGCAGGCTGATTGAGGTCGAATCGATCAAGGTGATCATCGCTTCGAGCGACTTGCGCTGTTTGCGACCAACACCTTGAAGCAGGTGCTCGCAGGCCAGGCGAAACGGTTCAGAGCTGCGCTTACTCAAGGCATCGCAAAGGGTTGAACGCACCATGTTCTTGGCGTTTAGGTGATAACGATGGGGTTCCAGCGACTGTGAAGCTGTCGCCAACGTGCGCAAGCTTTTAGCTTGGACAAGCTGACCGTAAATCAGCGTGATAAGTAGATCCCAGGAAGTGAACTGCTTAGCGTAACGATCAGCACCACAGCGTTTGACGGCTGCCTTGAAGAGCTGATGAGGAAGGGCCTGGAGCATTTGTGCAAATCGCGTGCTGCTGAACATGGGCGAAAATCGAGTCTGAAAAACCTGATTATTGCTTAAGACGCAGGCACAGCAAGGGGGAGCAAGCTCCCCCTTCAGTTTTTACCGGACACTAGTGACCCAGGAGCGTGGGAACGATCGAAAGTTGCTTGACTGGTTTGTGTTGCCTGTCGAGCCCCCCTGTGGCGAGGGATCTTGCTCCCGCTGGGCTGCGCAGCCGCCCCAAAGCAGCCAACTCAATCAGCCTGACACACCCGGTTGTCCGGTTCTGGGGCCGCTCCGCGCCCCAGCGGGAGCAAGCTCCCTCGCCACAGGGCAGTTTTCAGCCACTACAAAGGATGCGTCCATGTGAATGAGTAAACCTTTTCCGGCGCCGGGGACTGGCAGCGCTGGTTATCCGCATCAGCCCCCACCAGGAACCACTCGGCCCTAGAGGTATCGCCGGCCCGGCGAGCCTTTTGCGGGTCGTAACAGCGAGCCAGGTCCCGGGCGGGGACCAGGGCGAAGGCCCGGGGGTGGCTGCGCAGCCAGGTGGCGGATTGTTCCAGGGCGTTGCCGTTATAAAAGCCGAAATGCACGATGGGTTGCCGGGCGAACAGCCAATGGCCCTCACGCCAACCCACGAGTACCAACTCGGCATTTGAAGTCATCCCCGCGACATCGCGCATCAAGGTCTGGTGGGGGTTGATGCCTTCCTTGTGGGGCTCGACGAAGCCGCGTACAAGCCAGGCACACAACCACAGCGCAGCCAATACGTTGAAAACCCTCCTGCCCCTCGGTCGCGCGCCAAACCAGCGGCGCAGCATCCATGGCACAAGCGGCGCCACCACCAGAATCAACGCGGGTAACGCGGGAAAGATATACAGCTTGCGCTTGCCGCTGCTCAGGCTAAAGAACACCAACACCAGCAGTACCCAACCGAGCAGCACCAACACCCGACCGTCGTGCTTGAGCAGTTGTTTACGCCAGGCCGGCACCAGCCAGGGGAGCATGAACACAATCGGCAGCCAGTACTTCGGAATCACCTGGACGAAGAAATACCAGAATGGCTCGCGGTGCTCCCATGCGTTGGCATAACGCCCGGCAGTCTGCTTGAACAGGATTTCCTGGGCGTATGCCAGGCTGTCGGCACTGCCCTGCGAGACAATCATCAACAAAGGCCCCAGCCATAACGCGATGGCGACCAATGCTACGAGCAGCCCCAGCCACCAGCGTCCCGCCTGGCCAGGCATGGCCACCACCCCCTTCCAACCTTTGCGCAGTGCATAGGCGTAGGGAATCAGCAATAGCACCGGCAGAAACCCCACGCCTTTGCTGATGATCCCCAACCCCATCGCCGCACACGCCACGTAGTACCAACGCCAGGCCGGGCCGAGCAGCATGTGCCGGCACAAGCCATAGATCCCCAGGATGGTCCAGAGCGCAAGGAAACCATCGATCTGCCCGGTGCGCAGGATGCTGTAGGTCTGGTAGGTCGCGAGAAACAAGAGCGCCGCGATCCCCCCTACGCGCCGCCCCCACAAGCGTCGGCCCAGGTCATACAGGCACGCGGTGGTAACGGCGCCTGCCAGCAGCGCGGGCAAGTACAGGGCAACTTTGGGCAGGTGGGTCAGTTGCACGAACAGCGCCACCGTCCACATGAACAGCGGCGGTTTGTCGGCGTAGATTTCACCGGCGCGATGGGGAATGAACCAGGATCCGTTCTGCAGCATCTCCAGGGCAACGCCAAGGAAGCGCTCCTCATCGACGTTCATCGGTTGGCGCCAGCCAAGGCCAGCGCCCACCATGATCAAGGCCAATACCACAAACGCCAGGAGCTCGAGCCGCGAGGAAGATAATCGTATCCGCACCGTCTCAGCCCTTTTTGGCCAGTTCGGGGTTTTCCTGCTCATGATGCTTGGCGATCAACTGCAAATTGCGCAGGTAAACGATAAAGCCGAAGGACTGGCCGACAATGAACACCGGGTCTTCGCGGTAGATGGCATAGGCCAGCAACAGCGCGCTCCCGACGATGCTCAGGTACCAGAAGCCAACGGGAATCATGCTGCGCTTCTTGTATTCGCTGTACAGCCATTGCAGGGCAAAACGCCCGGTGAATGCCAATTGACCACCGAAGCCAACGGCCAACCACAACGATTCTCTGCCCATTTTCAAACCTCGGTTTCTTGTGCGTTGACGTCCAGGCGGGTGCGTTTGATCAGCCACCACACCCCGAACAGATCGACAATGCCCACCAGCGCCCGGTCCAGGTTGCCGTAATTGGACACCCCGGCCCCGCGCTCACGGTGATTGACCGGATGAACCAGCATCCGGCCGTTGTGACGGCGGATCAGCGCCGGAATGAAACGGTGCATGTGATCGAAATACGGCAGGCGCAGAAACGCCTCGCGCTCGATCAACTTGATGCCGCAACCGGTATCGGGCGTCTGGTCCTTGAGCAGGCTGGCGCGCAATTTGTTGGCAAATCGCGAGGCCCAACGCTTGCTCGCCGTGTCCCGGCGGTTGACGCGATGCCCTGCCACCAGCTTGACGCCCGCGGGGGTGCCTTCGGAGCCGCGCACCAGGTCGAGCATTTTCGGCAGATCGGCCGGGTCGTTCTGACCGTCGCCGTCCAGGGTTGCCAACCAATGCCCGCGTGCCACTTCAGCGGCGTGGTAGACCGAGGTGCTCTGCCCGAGGGAGCGGGTGTGGCTAAGCACCCGCAATTGCTGGTAGCCGCTACCTTGCAAGGTGCTTAACTCAGCGGCGGTGGCGTCGGTGCTCCCATCGTCCACCACGATGACCTCAAAGTTCTCATTGGCCAACGCCGCGCGCACTTCTTCAAGAAGTGGAATGAGATTACCTGCCTCGTTCTTGGCTGGAATCAGGACCGATACATAAGGGGGTTCGTGCATGATGCTCCAGAAAAAAAGCTGGGAAATGAGTGGTTAGACGGCGTAATAGTCGCGGTACCAATCGACAAACGACTGCACACCGACGGGCACCGCGACCTGTGGGCGAAACCCCACCCGCGCCTCCAGTTCACGAGTGTCCGCCCACGTGTCGACCACGTCGCCCGATTGCAGTGGCAAGAAATTCTTTATCGCGCGGATGCCCAGCGCTTCTTCAATGCACTCGATAAACTGCAAAAGCTTCACCGGTGAGCCGAAGCCGATGTTGTAGACCTTGTTGCGCACGCCGGTCTCATCGGTCGGCGGCAGCGGAATCAGGCGCACGAGGCCCTCGACGATGTCGTCGATATAGGTGAAATCGCGAGACATCGCGCCGTCGTTGTAAACGTCGATGGCGCGACCGTTGAGGATGGCATCGGTGAATTTGAAGGGCGCCATGTCGGGCCGTCCCCAAGGCCCATACACGGTAAAAAACCGCAGGCCGGTGGTGGGAATGCCATAGAGATGCGAGTAGGCGTGAGCCATCAGCTCATTGGCGCGCTTGGTAGCGGCATAGAAAGACACCGGCTGATCGACAGGGTCGGTCGTGGCGTACGGCAGGCGGTCGTTCAAGCCATACACCGAACTGCTCGAGGCGAAAATCAGGTGCGCCGGCCGATGGGCACGGCAGGCTTCCAATATGTCGAGGAAACCTACCAGGTTGCTTTGCGCATAAACGTCCGGATTGTCGATGGAATAGCGCACACCGGCTTGGGCCGCGAGGTGGACGACTTGGTCGAAGGCGTGTTCGGCAAACAACTCCAACAGTGCCTGTTTGTCTGCCACATCCAGCAGCTGAAAGCGGAAATCGCGATATTCGGCCAACTGAGCCAGTCGTGCCTGTTTCAGCTCGACGCTGTAGTAACTGTTGAGGTTGTCGATGCCAATGACCTGATGTCCATCGCTGCACAGCCGCTTGGCGGTATGAAATCCGATGAACCCTGCGACGCCGGTGACCAGTACTCTCATACGCGGCCCAAAACGGTCATTTGCATACATTACCCTGATGGATGGTCCGGCTTTTCCGGGGCTTGCACAGGCTTGTATCAGAAGAAAATGACGGTTTTACGAGCGTAGCGAAAAACCCTGTGGGAGCTTGGGTAGGCACAAGATTGGAGGCCACCCGATGGGTCAATCTGGGTCGTTGAGAATCAGGCTGCGATAATGCCCCGGGTTGGACCCGGACCATTTGCGAAACGCCTTGTAGAAGGAGCTGGCATCGGCAAAACCCAGGCGCGAGGCGATTTCGACGAAACTGATGGAAGGCTCGGCCAGCCAGGTGATCGCCAGGTCCTTGCGCACGCTGTCCTTGAGGCCTTGGTAAGTCTGGCCCTCCTCCGCCAGGCGTCGACGCAGGGTGGAGGCGGACACGCACAGCTGCTGGGCCAGGGCCTCGGTTTCCGGCCACTGTTCGGCAGGCAACTGCCGCAGGTCGTGCCGGATACGGCTGGCCAGGCTTTGCGGGTCGCGGTATTTGACCAGGATGTTGGCCGGGGCCTGGGCCAGGAAGCGCTTGAGCTCATCAGCGTTGCGTCTGATCGGCAGGTCGAGGCATTCGGCGGCGAAAATCATCCGGGTGCGAGGCCGGTCAAAACGCAGGTTCTGGGAAAACATCACCCGATAGTCGTCGCAGAAATCCGGCGCCGGGCAACGCAGCTCGACGGAAAGAATGGGAATGCGCCGCCCAGCCAACCAGCAGGCCACCCCATGGACGATCATCCAGTAGGTGAAGTAGGTAAAGGCCCGGCGCGGTTCCTGATCGTCTTCCAGCAGCACGATCTCCGCCAGGCTTTGCTGGCGCACCCACTGGGCCGGCAGGTGTTCGAGCATCAGTGACAGAAAACCCAGTCCCGCCGTCAAGCCGCTCGCCAGCGTCGGCTGGGCCATGGCGCACTGGCAGAGAAACGCCAGGCTGCCGGACTTGAGCTTGCGCGGGTCCATGCCAAAAAACTCATCATCCAGGCGCCGGGCGAGCAAACGCCAGAGCCGCGCATAGGCATGGGCCGGGACCCGCGCCTGGGCGTCGTCGAGCAATGCGGGATCGATGCCCACCTTGCTCAATACCTCATCGGTAGCCGCTCCGGGAGCGCAGCTTTGCAGCAGCGCCTCACGCACCAACTGAATGGATATGGTGTCTTTTTTCGACATGGCGCCGGTGTTCACAGGATCCGGTAAAGCAGCCGTTCTATCCGCACCCGGCTGACCCGTTTCAGGAACCTGGCCACGGCGTCGGGGTAATCCGGCAGGGTTTCCAGGTCCAGGTAACGTTCGATCCGGTGAGTGTGGCGGTAGATCTGTTCAAGCTCGGCCTGGCGCGGCGCCAGCAACTCGCCCTTGGGGTCGTCCAGCAACAGCGCATTTTCCAGGTCCAGGCGAAAGGCCCGTGGGTTGAGGTTGTTGCCGGTCAGCAAGGTGTAGCGCTCGTCGATCCACATGCCCTTGAGGTGATAGGTGTTGTCCCCATCACGCCATAGGTGCAGGTTCAATTGGCCGCTGTCGATAGCGCGCTGATGGCGTTTGGCGAAGCGCCGCAAGCTGATTTCGTAGAGGTATGGCAGCGCCGCGATGATCTTGAACGGCTCGCTTGGCGCAATGTAGAAGTCGTTGGCGGTCTTGTCGCCGACGATGATGTCGATCTTGACCCCCCGGGCCAGGGCGCGATTGAGCTCCCGGGTCACCGCCAGGGGCAGGTTGAAATACGGTGTGCAAATGGTCAGTTGCTGGCGACTGCTGGCGATCAGCTCACCGATCACCCGGCTCAGCGGATTGTTCTTGCCCACCCCCAGCAACGGGCTTACCGACAGGCCGCTCTTATCGAGGCTGCCAACGCTGGTGTCATAGGTCGCGTACTTGAGGCGACTGCGCAGGTCGCCGATGTCCTTGCGCAAACTGCGGGTGCTGGGCAGGTTCGGCAGGTCCAGGCGGTGCACGGCCCTGGAGGTGATCAGGCCGTGCTGCACCAGGTGATGCATCGAATCGGCCAGTGCCGTGTTCTGCAGCAGGTGATAGCGGTCGTAGCGGTATTTGTCGAACTTGTGCAGGTAGACGTTATTCAGGCTGGCGCCGCTGTAGAGCACACAGTCATCAATCACGAAGCCTTTCAAGTGCAGCACGCCGAACAGCTCGCGGGTCTGTACCGGCACGCCGTAGATCGGCACTTCGCTGGCATGGGTGCGAGTCTGTTCCTGATACCACGCCGAGTTGCCCGGCTGCTTCTTGGCGCCGATCAGCCCGCGCTGGGCCCGCAGCCAGTCCACCACCACGACCACATCCAGTTCCGGACGCGCGGCCTTGGCGGCATGCAGGGCATCGAGGATTTCCTGGCCGGCCTCGTCCTGTTGCAGGTACAGCGCGACGATGTAGATGCGCTGGGTGGCCTGGGCGATTTTCTCCAGCAGGCAACGGCGGAATTGGGCAGCGCCATCGAGGATGGTCACCGCGTCGGCGGTCAGTGCAAAGCTGCGCAGCTTGGGCAGCAGGGAGCGTTTGAAAAGCGACGGCATAGGGCTCGCAAAAGGTCGATTCCGAAGAACGGATGAGCTTACACCATGGATGGGTTTGGGTCTTCCTGTCCTCAAGAAAAAAAGACTTGACCAAGGAGAACGATCATTCTACTTTTGTTTCATGAACGAAATTACTGGTAATGAAACACGAGACATCATCCTCGATGTCGCCGAAAAGTTGATCTATAAAAGTGGCATCGCCGCCACCGGCATGGACCTTCTGGTGAAAACCGCCGGCGTCTCCAGGAAAAGTGTCTATCGCTACTTCGCCAACAAGGACGACCTGATCGTGGCCGCCCTCAGGCGGCGGGACGAGCGCTGGATGCACTGGTTCAGCAGCGAAGTGGACAAGGCGCCGACACCGACGGCACGGCTGCTCAACCTGTTCACCGTGCTCAAGGGCTGGTTCGACAGCGAAGGTTTTCGCGGCTGTGCATTCATCAACACCAGTGGCGAGACAGGCGATCCACAGGATCCGGTCCGCCAGGTGGCGAAGATGCACAAACAGAAGTTGCTCGATTACGTCACCCGGCTGTGCGTCGAACAAGGTGTCCAGAACCCGGACGCATTGGCCCGCCAACTCCTGATTCTGATTGACGGCGCCATTACCGTGGCGTTGGTCATGGGCGACCACAGCGCGGCTGACGACGCCCAGGACTTGCTGAAAAAACTGTTACACGCCTGACCCGTTGAACCCTTGTGCCATTCGTCAATTCACTGGAGATCCGCCATGTCTGCCTCTTCCGAAGTTCGCCCGCCGTTGCCGCCGTTCACTCGTGAATCGGCGATCGAGAAAGTTCGCCTGGCCGAAGACGGCTGGAACTCTCGTGACCCACAAAAAGTATCCCTGGCCTACACGCTGGATACTCAATGGCGTAACCGCGCCGAATTCGCCCATAACCGCGAGGAAGCCAAGGCGTTCCTGACCCGCAAATGGGCCAAGGAACTGGATTATCGGCTGATCAAGGAGCTCTGGGCCTTCACCGATAACCGCATCGCCGTGCGCTATGCCTACGAATGGCACGACGATTCGGGCAACTGGTTCCGCTCCTACGGCAACGAAAACTGGGAGTTCGACGAACAAGGCCTGATGTACAACCGTTATGCCTGCATCAACGACATGCCGATCAAGGAAAGCGAGCGCAAGTTCCGCTGGCCGCTGGGCCGCCGGCCGGACGATCATCCGGGGTTGTCTGAGTTGGGGTTGTAACGCTCTTGACTGGACTGAGTACATATCCATTTCTGCGGTAAAGGCTGCTGGCGGTTCCGCCCTGACCGGCATTGCTCCGTGGGCCGCCGCGAAGGGCCATCCATGGCCCAGCGCGGCTATCCCGGCATCCATGCCGGGATGCCCACTGCACAATGCCTGCGTTCGGCCAGCGTGGTTAACGGGGCGCCCGAGATCAACGTCCACGCCGAGGCGGCCTTATAGCCGACCTGGCTCCCCCGGTCGTACACCCATCAGATCTGTGGGAGCAAAGCTTGCTCGCGAGGCGGCCTTACAGCCGGCCTGGCTCTCGCGGTCGTGCACCCATCAGCTCTTGTGGGAGCTTGCTCGCGATGGCGGTGGCAAGTCCGACAAAGGTGCAGGCTGACTCACCGCTATCACGAGCAAGCTCCCACAGCAGCGCCAGACAAGCGGCCCCTCCAACAGGCTTGACCCACATGCCGCCAGGCATCACATTGCCTGGGCCGGCGATAAGCTCGCTGTTTCGTTGTGCAGCAGATTTTTGTGGAGCCCATGACCGCGTCGATTCCGATCCGTCCCCCCTGCCCGCCCGGCGTCTGCGATTGTGGCCGTGATGCCTTGCTGCAAGCGCCTGGCAGCGACCTGCGCATCCTTTGCCTGAATCGCCAGGAAGAAAAACGCCTGCTTGAACGTTTGGAGAACATCCAGAGCCTCGACGAACTCCAGCGCCTGCAGCAACGCCTGTACGAGAACCTGGGGATCCGCTTGAGCGTCGAGCCCGGCTATAACGAAGTGCGGACCATGCGCGGCATTGCCATCGAATTCCAGGAGCAGCCCGGCCTGTGCCGGAAAATTCGCCAGTCAATCCCCGCCGCCATTCGCCGCGGTCTGGAAAAACGCCCCGAGATCGCCTGGCGGTTGCTGGATGCCCACGATCTGTTTCGCGACATCTGAACCCAGGCGGCTCCTTCCCTGGAGCGGCACCTCGGCCTAGAAATCCACGGTTGCGGAAAGCAGATAGGTGCGCGGGGTCGACAGCGTCAAGCCAGGCTCACTGTCATCCGACGCGCCGGCCGAACTCCAATAGCGCTTGTCTGCCACGTTTTCGATATTGGCCCGCAGGGTGATGTGTTTTTCGTCGACCTTGAATGCATAGCGGGCGCCCACGTCGAAACGTTCCCAGGAATCGATTTCCTTGGTGTTGGACTGGTCCAGGTACTGCGAGCTGGAATAGATGCCACGGCTGGTCAGGGTCAGGCCCTGTAGCGTCGGCACGTCCCACTCGGCGCCGAGGTTGACGTTGTACTTCGGCGTGGCCGGTGCGCGGTTGCCGTCGAAAGTGCCGTTGGTGGTATGGGTCAGTTCGCTGTCGATGTACATCACGCCGCCGAGCAAACGGGTTCCCTTCAGCGGTTCGCCAAACACACTCAACTCCACGCCGGTGTTTTCTCGCTTGCCGTTCGGGCCGAAGACACGCGTCGTCGCGTCGGTCGCATAGGCCGGCTGCTTGATCCGGAACAGGGCGGCGGTGACGGCGAACGGACCGGCATCATACTTGGCGCCCACCTCGACCTGACGGCTGATGAATGGCGGGAAAATCTCGTCCTCGTTCACCGATGTCGACGGCGCGATCTTGCCCTGGCTCAGGCCTTCCATGTAGTTGGCATACAACGACAGCTTGTCGGTCGCCTTGAACAAGATGCCGCCCGACGGCGAAACCTTTTCTTCGTCGTAGGCAGTACGGCCTTTGACGCCATCCGACCAGTCGTCAACTTCTACTCGCTGCCAGCGGGCACCAAGGGTCAACAGCAGCCGGTCATCGAAAAAGCCCAAGGTGTCCGACAACGCCACTCCACTGAAGTGGTTCTCGGTATAGACCTTGGGATCAGGCCGGGTGATTACACTCGGAGTCGGTGTTTCCACTGGGTCATACAGATTGCTGTTGGACTGACCATATCGGGCGCCGCCATTGGTGAAGTCCATGTAGAAATAGCTGGCGGCCAGGTTGACCTCATGGCTCACGGGGCCGGTATGGAACCAGTTACGCACCCCGGCATTGGCCGTCCGGACATTCTCCTCGCGGGTGAAATCCCGGGGTTGAACGCGGAAATCTCCAGCCTCATTGAGGACCGAAACGGCATGCCGAAGGAACTCATGATTACTTTTGCGCGCCCCCACGCCGCCGTACAGCATGACGGAGTCGTTGACATCGAATTCGGCATTCACCGCGCCGAAGGTATCTTTGGTACGCGCCTTGCTCCAAGGCTGCGCGTAGTTGCGATCTACATCGCTGGCATGCGGCACTGGCGCGTCGGCGGCAACCTGCACGCGCTCCTGGGGCGCGTCGGTGTTACGCTCGGTGTGGCCGATGTCCGTCGACAGTCGCAGGCGCTCACCGCGAAAATCCAGGCCCAGCACCGCCATCTCGCGGTCCACGCTCTGGTGATCCCATTCGGTATCGCCCGCCTGCTTCACGCCATTGAAACGGATACCGAACTTGTCATCCTCACCAAAACGCCGACCGACATCCACGGCACCGCCAAGCTGGTTGTTGGAGGCATAGCTGCCGGTGAACGAGGTGATGGGCTTGTCGGTGGCACGCTTGGGCACCACATTGATCCCGCCCCCCACGCTGCCCCGCGGCGAGATACCGTTGATGAGCTGGCTCGGGCCCTTGAGGATATCGACGCGTTCGGCCATCTCCATGTCGATGGTGTAGGTCGGCAAGATGCCGTAGAGACCGTTGTACGCCACATCACTGTTGAACAGGCTGAAACCACGAATGGTGAACTGCTCGTAGCGCCCGCCCGCCGGGTTGGTGGCGCGGACAGAGGGGTCGCTGGCGATCAGGTCGCCCAAGGTACGCGCCTGCTGGTTCTTGACCACCGCGCTGGTATAGGTGGTCATGCTGAACGGCGTTTCCATGAAGTCCCGCGAGCCCAGCAAGCCTTGCGAACCGCGACGAGCAACCTGGCCACCGGCATACACCGGGCTGTCCGTCGACGCCGTGGCGCCGAGAATCGAGGTGGGTGCCAGTTGCAGGCTGCCGCGTTCCGGTGCCGGCGTCAGGATATAGGCCTGCTCACCCACCGCTTGCAATTGCAGGCCCGAGCCCGACAACAGCCGGGCAAACCCCTCCTCAACCCCGAACTCACCCGAAAGGCCGGCGCTGTTGCGACCACTCACCAGGGCCGGATCCACCGACAGGTTGACGCCCGCCAGCCCGGCAAACCGGGTCAACGCCGCGCCGAGGCTGCCAGCCGGCACCTGGTAGCTGCGCCGGTCGGCGTCTTCGGCCAGGCTCGATGAGATAAAGAATGGACTGGCGCTCAAACTCAGCATGAGGCTCAGGTTCAACAGCGGACGCCAGCCGGCAAAGGCCGGGCGCAAAAGCAAAGGTGCAACTGCGGACATTGGAAAGCGCTCTCATTTTTGTTCAGTTGCCTTGAATGACAAGCGAGACAAAAAAAGGGGACAGGCCTCAGGCCATATTTTTGCGAAGTGTCAACGTGACCCAGTAGCGAGTGCGCATGTGCACGTCCAGCGGTAGGCTGGCCGCAAGCAGCGTGAGGATTCGGTCGGTATTGTCCAGGCGGAAGCTGCCTGTGATTCGCAGGGGTTCCAGGGTTTCGTCCCAACGCAACACCCCGGGGCGATAGCGGCTCAGTTCCCGCAGGAAATGCCCCAGTGGCTGGTCCTGCGCAACCAATACGCCGTCACGCCAACCCAGCTGTGCCACGTCGAACGCCTTCACTGGCCCCGCGCCCGAGTCCTGGATGTTGACCTGCTGGCCTGCTTCCAGGCTCAGCAATGGCCCGCGCAAGGGTTGCAGTTGTGCCGAGCCGCTGACCACCGACACCCGGCAATCGCGTTCGCCCAGGTGCACACAGATTTCGCCACGACCGACGGTGATGAGTCCGTAGGGTGATTGAACGGACAGCGGCGTGCGCCCGGCGAGCGTGAGGGCGATTTCGCCGCGCAACAGCACCAGGCGATGCGTCTTGAGGTCCAGGTCAACGGCGCTGTCGGTGTTCAGTTGCAGCGCACTGCCATCGACCAGCGACCAGCGCCGTTGCTCGCCCGTGGCGGTGTGCAAATCAGCGCGCCAGGCCTCCAATGGCAGCTCTCGCCCCAGCAACCAAGCGGTCGGGACCAATGCCGCGACGCCCAATGCGCGTTTGAGCGCCTCGCGCCGAGCCAGCACTGGGCGGTCCAGCGTTGCCATGCCCAGGGACGCGGGCACCCCGGCAAAGCGCTGGCGCAATCGCTGGGCCTTCTGCCAGGCCGCCTCATGATGAGCGCTGCTGTCGCGCCAGCGTTGCAGGGCCGCCGAGTCGAACGCATCTGCGTCGAACTCCATCAGGGTCAACCAGCGAGCCGCCGCCCGCGCCGCTTCGCGGGCTTCGGGTGAAGGGGCCGAGCGCATCAGAAGTCCACCAACAGGCAATGCTCATAGGCCTGGGCCATGTAGCGTTTCACGGTGCGTTCGGACACGTGCAGGCGTTCGGCGATCTCGCGATAACCCAGGCCTTCAAGTTGGCTCCAGAGAAAAGCCCGCCGCACCAGGGGCGGCAGGCCATCGAGCAGTTCGTCCAGGGCTTGCAGGGTTTCCAGCAGCAGCCAGCGTTGCTCTGGCGACGGTGCGCAGGCTTCGGGCAGGCTCGCCAGGGCGTCGAGATACGCCTGTTCCAGACTGCGCCGGGTGTAGAAATTGCTCAGCAGACGTTTGCCAACGGTCAGCAGATAAGCCCGGGGTTCTTGCAGGTCAGCCAATGTCTGGGAACTGGAAAGCACCCGCAGGAAAGTATCCTGGCGCAGGTCCGCCGCATCCCAGGCATTGCCCATGCGCCGTCGCAGCCAGCCTTCCAGCCAACTACCGTGGTCACGGTACAACGCATGGAGGGAATGCTCCGTCGGCGTAACTGCATCACACATGTCCAGAAGCCTGCGCAAAGTCTTAAATGAGACTGATTCTAATTAATGTTCGCGCGTTAATCCAAGCTCTTTATACAAAGTGTGTCTAAACAGGGGATGGGATTGATTGGGGGGTGCTACGCAGCCCAGCGGGAGCAAGCTCCCTCGCCACAGGGCAGATTTGGAAACCTGTGGGAGCGAGCAGTGCGATCAGTGACTGGCGTGCAAGGTCTTCGCCACCTCGGGCATGGCCGATGAGTGATGGTTGATGATCTTCCACTGGCCATCGAGGCGCTCATAGAGGAAGGTGTAGCGCGCCTGGACCTCGCGCTTGGAACCGTCGGCCTGGGTGAGCGTGAAGGTATAGACACCACTGTCCATCGCCGCATCGGGGCCCAGATGGCGGATCTCCCGGTAGTTGATTTGCCCGACCGGTTTGCCGGCCAGGAAATGCTCGAAGTAATCCTGGATCTGCGCCGGTGTGTTGCGCACCTTGTTGGAAACAGTCGGTTGCAAAATCGCATCCGGGGCGTAGAGGCCGGTCACGGCTGTGGCGCTACCGGTTTGCAGCGCGGCGTTCCAGCGGTCGAACAGGGCCGCGATCTCACGGTCATTCACATTCTTGGGCTGCTCGGCCACCGTGCGATACACATAAGGCGTAGCCTCAAGCGCCTGGACAAGCGGTGCGGCCAGCAGGAATAAAGCAGCAATGGCGCAGGTTTTCATTTTCATCAAAGCGTTCCTTTGGGTTTCAATGGCTCCACTTTGCCGGCCTTCCCTACCTTCGCCATCGGCCAACCGGTGCCAATCGCCTATGCCGTTCGGCAGATAGGCCCGGTGCCGGTGACACGTTCTAATGACGCCACCGCGAACCGGACCGGTCCTCTTCCACGCTGGAGTTCCCCATGCAAAGCCCACCCCATGACCCCGGCAGCGCCCTGGCCATCCGCAGCCAATATCGCCAGTCGCAAAGCCGCGCCGCACGCCTGGGCCTGCTGCTGGGCACCGGCCATGAACTGACGCAACTGCCCCTGTCGGCCATGCGCCAGCGTGCGCTGCAACGGGCGTGCGCGTTCATGGCCATGGACCATGGCCTGCTGCTGGAGTGGGCACCGGACCACCCGTTGCGCACCCTCGCCAGCCACGGCAGCGCGGAGCGACTCGAGCTGCTCGCCAACCTGGCCCGGCCACAAACGCCCGGCCCACAATGGCTGGAGTCGCCCGGCAGCGCCCTGCCCCAGGTCTTGCGGGTGCCGTTGCGGGCCTCCGACGGTATAGCGTTCGGGGCGTTGTTGCTGGGTAACAGCGTGGCCCTCGGCGCGCCGGACAACGAAGACATCGAATCGCTGCAATTGCTGGCAACGCTGTTGGCGGCGCACTTGGAGAACAGCCGTCTGCTCGAAGCACTCCAGGCCCGCGAGCGGACCATGTCCGAGTTGGTCCACCGCCTGTTCAGCGCCCAGGAAGACGAACGCAAGCGCGTGGCCTACGACCTGCACGACGGCCTGGCGCAGAACCTCGCCGGTTTGCATCAGCGCTTGCAGGGCTTCGCCGGTCGCTGCCCGTCGCTACCGCCTGCACTGGCCAACGAGCTGCAAAGCATCCTCGACCTGGCCCAAGGCTGCGTTGGCGAGGGCCGGCAGTTGATCGGTGGCCTGCGCCCCCACGTGCTGGATGATTTCGGCCTGTACAAAGCCGTCGACAAGGAAGCCGACCGCCTGCGTGACGCGGACCTGACGGTGACCTGGGTCGAACACAGCACCGCGCGCCTGCCGGGCCACACGGAGATCGCCTTGTTTCGCATTGCCCAGGAAGGCATCAACAACATCCTCAAGCACGCCCAGGCCAGCCACGTGTGTTTGGGGTTGGCGGTAGAAGACGGCCACGCTTGCCTGCGCGTGGAGGACGACGGCCGTGGCTTTGCCCTGGAGCAACCCATCGAAACCAATGGCAGTTGCCATCTGGGACTGGCCGCCATGCAGGAACGCGCGCACTTGCTGGACGGCCACTTGAGCTGTTGCAGCCAGCCCGGCGGCGGCACCCGACTGCTGGCCAGCGTGCCGCTACCGGCCCACGGAGGACACCCATGACCCCACCCTTGCGCCTGCTGCTGGCCGATGACCACGAAGTCACCCGCACCGGGTTTATCAGCATGCTCGCCGGCAACCCGGGATTCGAGGTCGTCGGCCAGGCCCGCGACGGCCAGGAAGCCCTCGACCTGTGCGAGCGGCTACAGCCGGACATCGCGATTCTCGACATCCGCATGCCCGTCCTCAACGGCCTGGGCGCGGCGCGGATCCTGCAACAGCGCCAGCCCGGAATCAAAGTCGTGATCTTCACCATGGATGACAGCCCAGACCACCTCGAAGCCGCCATCGGTGCGGGCGCGGCCGGCTATCTGCTCAAGGACGCCAGCCGCGATGAAGTGCTCGAGGCCCTCAAACGGGTCGCCCAGGGCGAAGAGGCGTTGAACAGTTCGGTCAGCGCGCGCCTGCTGCGCCGCATGGCCGAGCGCGGTGCCAATGGCGCCACTCAAGTCCAGGCCCTGACCGCCCGAGAACGCCAGGTCCTGGGTCTGGTGGCCGGCGGTTTCAGCAACCGTGAAATCGGCGAAAAGCTGGGTATCGCGCCCGGCACGGCCAAGGCCCACGTAGAGCGAGTCATCGGCAAACTGGGCGCCGCCGACCGGACCCAGGCCGCCGTGCGCGGCGTTGCCCTGGGCCTGGTGGCGCAACCCTCCGGGCAATGGCCATGAGGTTTCTCGCCGCCCGCCGCTGGGCCGACCTGCCCTTGCGAGGCAAGGCCCTGGTGGTGATTTCCCTGCCCCTGGTGGTCCTGCTGTTGTCGCTGGTGCTGATCTATATCACCGAACGCCAGACCGCACGGGCCGAAGAGGACGTGCGCCGGGTGCTGCTGGTCCAGGGAGATATCCAGACAGTCCACACCCTGTTGGCCGAGGCAGCGGCCAGCGTGCGCGGTTACCTGCTGACCCGGCGCGAAGATTTCCTGCCCAGCTACGAACAGGCCACGCCGCTGATCCACGCGGCGTTGCAGCGCCTGGACCACAACATTCGCGATGCCAGGATGCGTGAACACCTCAAGACCATCACCCCGCTGATCGCCGACAAGCTCGACGGTCTGCTCGCGTTGCGCAACGGCAAGCGCGACGACCCCGAGGCCATCACCGCGATCCTGATCGAAAACAAACAGGTGCTGGATGTGCTGCGCGAGCAGATCAGCGCCATGCGCATCCGCGAGGACGCCCTGCTCGCCGACCGCAGCGCCGCCGCCTCGGCCACGCGCATGCGCCTGTTGTTCGCTACCTTGCTGGCGGCGGTGTGCGGGCTGCTGGGGGCGATTGTCGCGGTGTTGTTCCTGTCCAAGGGCATTGTCGCCCGCGTCCAGCAGGTGCAAGGCAACGCGCAGCGCCTGGCATTGGGCCAGCCCTTGTTGCCGCAACCGCCGGAGCAGGACGAAATAGGCCAGCTCGGCACGCGCCTGGTGGAGGCCGGGCAGTTGCTCGCCGAACGCGAGCGGGCCCTGCGCGACAACGAGGAGCGCTTGCGGCTGATCATCGATGGCGTGAAGGACTATGGGATCTTCGCTCTGAATGCCCAAGGCTACGTCACCACCTGGAACGCCGGCGCGCAGCGGATCAAGGGCTACACCGAGCAGGAAATCCTCGGCCGCCATTTTTCCCTGTTCTACCTGGCCGAGGAATGCCCGGCGCACCCGGACATGGCCTTGCGCGAAGCCACCCGCGACGGTCATTACATGGAAGAAGGCTGGCGTTGCCGCAAGGACGGCAGCCGCTTCTGGGCCAGCGTGGTCATCACCGCCCAATACGATGGCACCGGCGCCTTGCGCGGTTTTTCCAAGATCACCCGCGATATCACCGACCGACGCGCTGCCGAGATCGCCCTGCGTACCGCCCGCGAAGAAGCCGAAAGCGCCAGCCGGGCCAAGAGCGAGTTTCTCTCGCGCATGAGCCATGAGCTGCGTACGCCACTGAACGCCATCCTCGGTTTTGCTCAATTGCTGGACATGGACTCCACGGCTGGCCAACGCCCCCAGGTCAGTCATATCCTGCGGGCCGGCCAGCACTTGCTGGCGCTGATCAACGAGGTGCTGGACATTGCCCGGATCGAGGCCGGGCGCCTGCCGCTGAACATCGAGCCGATCGCCCTGTCGACGGTGCTGCACGAAGCCCTGACCTTGGTTTCACCGATGGCCGCCGACGCTGGGATCCACTTGGCCGAGCTGCCAGCGCTGCCCGACGACAGCGGCGTGCTCGCGGACCGCCAGCGCCTGGTGCAGGTACTGCTCAACCTGCTGTCCAACGCCATCAAGTACAACCGGCCCGGTGGTGAGGTGCGCATCGAAGTCAGCGTCCAGGCCCATCAGGTGAGCATCGCCGTCAACGACACGGGGCATGGCATTGCCCCGGAACAGCTGGACCAACTGTTCAAGCCCTTCGAACGCCTGGGTGCCGATCCCCAGGTCGAGGGCACTGGCTTGGGGTTGTCGTTGAGCAAGAGCCTGCTGGAAATGATGCAAGGTAACCTGCAGGTCCACAGCGAGCCCGGACACGGCTGCTGTTTCACCCTGCAACTGCCCGGCACCCAGGTAGTTGGCGCGCATTTGCCACCCATCGCCGCCCTGGCGGTGACGCGTTCGCCTCTGGACTATCACGGCAAAGTCCTGTGCATCGAAGACAACCTGTCGAGCCTGGCGCTGATCGAAACCCTGATGCAACGCCGCCCTGGCATCCAGTTGTTGTCGAGCATGCAAGGCCAGATGGGCCTGGACCTCGCTCGCCAGCACAGCCCGCAACTGATCCTGCTGGACGTCAGCCTGCCTGACCTCGAAGGCCTGGAAGTCTTGCGCCGCCTGCGCCAGTCCCCGGCCACCGCCGCCACGCCCGTGCTGATGATCACCGCCGATGCCAGCGACCTGACCCACCGCGCCCTGCGTGACGCCGGCGCCACGGCGATCCTGACCAAACCTATTCATATCCAGGCCTTCCTGGGCCACCTCGAGCACTATCTACCGGAGCCCGCATGAATCGCGACTTGCGCATCCTGATCGTCGACGATCAGCGCCCCAACCTGGACCTGATGGAGCAACTGCTGGCCCGCGAAGGGTTGCACAACGTGCTGAGCAGCACCGAACCTTTGCGCACGCTCGACCTGTTCAACAGTTTCGAGCCGGACCTGGTCATCCTCGACCTGCACATGCCGGCGTTCGACGGCTTTGCCGTGCTGGAGCAACTCAATCGGCGCATTCCGGCCAATGATTACCTGCCGATCCTGGTGCTGACTGCCGACGCGACCCGAGACACGCGCCTGCGGGCCCTGGCCCTCGGCGCCCGGGACTTCATCAGCAAACCCTTGGACGCGCTGGAAACCATGTTGCGCATCTGGAACCTGCTCGAAACTCGCGCGCTCTATAAGGCGTTGCGCGAGTTGATCCCGTCCCAGCAGATCGAACTGTTGCGCCAGCACCGTCCTGCTGCCGGCCCGGCTTGACCTGGCGGCCGTTCCATCGAGGCATGCGAAGCATGGAAGTCACTGAACGAACATCGGCAACCGGCCTGCAGGCACACATTCGCGGCGAGCGCCTGGCGACGTCCGACGGCGTATCGGCCAAGGAGATTCTGGTCGAGATCTTCGTCCGTGAGCGCAGCGAAGCACACATCGTCGTGCCGGCAGTGGCCGAACCGTTGCTCGTCTGGGTGCTGTCCGGGGAAGCCATCGTCGAGGAGCGCGTTGCCGACGAGGCGTGGGAAGCGAATACCGTGGGCAGCGGAGATTTTTTCCTGACCACATCCCCGGTTCCTTATGAGATGCGCTGGCAAGTGACCAGTCGCGAGCCGTTTGTGGTCATGCATCTGTACCTGGGGTTGGCATTGCTGGAACGCGCCCTTGCCGAAGCCGGCGGCAGCGGCGCGATCCAGCTGCGGGAAGTCTCTGGCGGGCGGGATGAAGCACTTTCGGCCTTGCTCGAACAGATTCGGGCGGAATTGACCCGGCGCGGTGAAACCAGTGCCTTGCTGATCCAGGGCGTGGCTCAGTGCGTAGCGGTGCACCTGGCGCGGCATTATCTGGATGCCAGTGCCGACGACATGTCCGGACGTAACGCCCTGCCCGCTTTCAAGCTCAAGCGGGTGACCCAGTTGATGGAACGACACCTGGCCGAACCCTTCAGCCTCGGTGATCTGGCCCAAGCCATCGGTATGAGCGAATACCACTTCAGCCGCCTGTTCAAACGCGCCACCGGGCGTTCACCTTCGCAATACTTCATCCAACTGAGAATGGCCCGGGCCCGGCAACTGCTGCTGGAAACCGAGCGCAGCGTCATCGATATCGGCTTGGAGGTCGGCTATGGCAGCGCCAGTCACTTCTCCCAGGTATTCCGCCGCGAAGTGGGTGTGGCGCCAAGTCATTACCGCAAGTAAGGACCACACAACCATGTCCCCGGACCAAACAATCCCCTGTGGCGAGGGAGCTTGCTCCCGCTCGGTTGCGAAGCGAACGCAAGATTGGGACCGCTGCGCGCTCCAGCGGGAGCAAGCTCCCTCGCCACAATGGGGTTCTTGGCCGATGTCTAGATACGGCGTTTATTTGATCCGGTAGTGAAAGGTATTGCGCACCGCCGGCACCGTCACCGCCTTGCCATCGATGATCCGCGGCTGATAACGAAACGTCTGGGCGGCAGCCAAGGACGGTCGGATGAACAATGGGTGGCAACCGTCGAGCACCTTGGGGTTATCGATCCGCCCGTCCGGCGTCACGCTGTATTCCACGGTGCAATCGCCTTCCAGGCCCTTGTCCAGGGCGCGTTGTGGATAGTCCGGGGCTTGCTTGCTCAGCGGTTGGTAGCTGCGGCTGTCGGCGACGGCCTGGCGCGCCTGCTCGGCTTGGCGTTGCTCGACAAGTGCTTGCGCCTCCCGGGCCTGACGCTGTTGTTCGGCGACCTGCTGCTCGGCGTCTTGCCTGCGTCGTTCGCTTTCCTGGCGTTCGCGCTGCTGTTGGGCCTGTTGCTCGCGCTTTTGCTCCTCGACCCGTTTGCGCGCCAGGGCCGCCTGCTCCAGTTTCTGTGCCTGGGCACGCGGATCGACAACGGGTTGGCTGGGAACGGGACGCGGCGCTTCTACCGGCGCCGAAGTCGGCTCGGCCGATGGCGGTGCTACAGGAATAACAGCGGCCGGTGCAGGCGCTTCGGGCACCGGTGCCGCTGGCAACATCACCAGTTGCGTGCGCAACACCCGGGGCACCTCGGCGGCTGGCTTTTCCACGCTCCAGCCCAACACCAACAACGCCACCACACCCGCGTGCAGGGCCACGGCGAGCCCCGCCGCCAGGCCGTTTTTCCAGAAGCGACGGCCCAGCGCAGGCACGCTCAAGGAGGGCCTGTGCATGATCATCGCCGTCATTGCGGCGCCTCGGTCACCAGTCCCAGATTGCTCACACCGCCCTGCTGTAACGCGGCCATGGCTGCAACGACCCGGCCATAATCGGCATGCTCGTCGGCACGGATGTACACCTGGGTATCGCTGCGCTCGGCCACGACCTGCGCCACCTTCACGCGCATCTGCTCCAGATCCACAGCGCTGTCAGTAGCGTGGCGGGTGTCCAGCTCACCGCCCAGGTTCCAGTAGTAACCGCCCTCGGCCTTGACCGACAAGGTGAGGATTTGCTGGCGACTGTCGTTGGCCAGTGCTTCGCTGGCGACCTTGGGCAGTTCGATCTTCACGCCCTGGGTCAGCATCGGTGCGGTGACCATGAAAATCACCAGCAGCACCAACATCACGTCGATGTACGGCACCACGTTCATTTCGGCCTTGGGACCGTGCTTGCGTTGTGGCTTGACGAGCATCTGCCCTCTCCTCTCAAGCGGCCGTGGCCAGGTTTACCGGTGCACCGTGCAGCTTGCGGTGCAGACGCGCCTGCAGCTCGTTGCCAAAGGCGTAGTAACGGGTCAGCAGGGTCTGGCCGCGAGCGGCAAAACGGTTATAGGCAATGACCGCCGGGATCGCCGCGAACAAGCCGATGGCCGTGGCGATCAACGCTTCGGCAATACCCGGCGCCACCGTGGAAAGGCTGGCCTGTTGCACTTGGGACAGGCCGATAAAGGCATTCATGATCCCCCAGACGGTGCCGAACAAACCGATGTAGGGGCTGACCGAACCGACGGTGGCGAGAAATTGCAGGCCTTTTTCCAGCTGTATTTCCTGTTCGCTGATCGCCACTTGCAGCGCGCGCTCGACGCCTTCAAGCACCACTTCTGGCGTGCTTGAAGGTTGGTTGAGCTGAGTGAAGGCCAGCACACCCGCCTGAAAGATCGGCGTGACACCAGCGTCTTCTTCGCGGACTTGTGCGTGTTCCCGGTACAAGGGCAACAGATCCTGGCTGCTGCGAAAACGCTGCATGAAACCGTTGAGCTGGCGCTCGTTGCGTTGCAGCACGGCGCTGCGCTGGATGATCAGATACCAGCTCAATAGCGAGGCCAGCAGCAACGTGAGCATGACCGCCTTGACCAGCAGACTCGCGTCACTGATCAGGCCCCAGATCGTCATGTGTTCCAGAGTGGCTTGCATGGTTGAAACTCCTGTCTGGCGGTTATTCGATGAAATGTTCGTGACCGGTTGATGACAGCGTCGCTCAAGGCAGGCGCAGCGCTTTCGCCACGTCGGCCCAGGGCACGAACTTGAAGTTCTGGGTCTGCTCGGGCATGCGCTTGCGTCCATCCTGGACCACCAGCATGCCCTGGCTCCAAGGCCCGCCGAGGTTCATCGAGGTCACCTCCAGGCCATCGGTTTCCGACGCGCCATCAATGCCCGCGGCAGCGTTCAGGCCGATCCGGAAGGCGCCCCGCACGGCATAAGGAGGCTCGGCATCGAGCACCAGGTAGCTGTCGTTGCCCTGGCTGGAGATCACCAGGTAGTCGTGGCCGTTGGCCTGGTACAAGGCCATGCCCTCAACGTCGGCGTGCAACAAGGGGCCAACCTTGATCACACTGTTCAAGGTCGCCGGTTGGTCGGCCCGGGCATCCACCGCCCAGACACCTACATCCTCTTCACCGAGAAACAGACGCTGGCGCCGCTCATCTGCCACGCAACCTTCGGGCTGGCTGTCGACGCTGAACTGGCGCACCAACTGGCCTTTCACCACGCCGTCCGGCGCGCTCAGGCGGTACTGCACGAAGCGCCCGTCCTTGCCGTTGGCGAAGGCATACAGCTCACCTTCGGCAGGCTGGAACAGACAGATGCCGTAGATTTCCTGCAATGACGTCATGATCTCGCCCGCTTCGCGCAACTCGCCACTGGCGCGGTCGATACTGAACAGGCTCAAGCTGTTGCGATCTCGGTTGCTGGCCACGGCCAGATCGACGGTTTGCGTGCCCAGCTTGAAGTTCGCCCGCACATCGACGTTATTCAGGCGCCCGACCGCCAGTTCCTGCAGCAGCTTGCCTTGCAGGTCATAGGCCAGCAGGCCTTGCTTCTTGTTGGTGCCCAGCACCCGGCTCAGCCCGGGCGTCGTTGGATGCACCCAGATCGCCGGGTCATCGGCGGCATCGCCCTGGCGGGCCACCGGTTCGCTCTGGACGATGGCCGTCACAGTGGGCAGTACCGGCGGCAAAGGCACTGGCGTGGGTTTCCAGCTGATTTCGCCTTGGTACAGGTGCCCGTTGTCATCGTCGCGCAGCAGCACTTCAATGCCACTTTTCGTCAGCCGCGCCGCGAGGTTTTCCGGTTCCTTCAGACCCGCCAGCGGCAGACTGGCTTCAGCACTCCAACCCTCTCCCTGCTGCTGATACACATGCAGGCGCGCCGCTTCCGGGTCCAGCCCCAACAGGCCTCCCGGCAACACGGCCATGGCCCCGGCGCGTTGCTGGAGCTCGCCGAACGGTGCGCGCATCGCCACGGGCACCCGCACGGTCTCGGCCTCAGAGGATGCCGGGTAGGCCCACCAACCCACCCGCTCCTCGTTGACGAATAACTGATTAGCGCTGTCCTGCACCTGGCAGGTCTTGGCATCCGGCGGCAACGGCAGGCCCCGCACCCGTTGCGCGGTGTCGCTCAGGCGCTCGCCATTGCCCACCAGCCATTGCTCGCCCTTGCCTTCCTCGCCGACCAGGAACACAAACAGGTTGCTCGCCTCGTCGCGGTACAGGCACAGGCCGTTGACCGGGAAGTCCCGCGTGGGCAGGTACAGCGGCGTGCTCCACTGGCGACTTTTTGGGTCGAGGCTGACGACCATGGCTTGCTGGCGCTCGCTGTCGAGGCTGGCGACCAGCACGTTCTCGCCTTGGGCACGGCTATCGACACCTTCGAAGGTGCCCTTCAGGCGCGTCAGTTCGCGACCTTGGGCATCGAGCAAGAACAGGCCCTCGCGGGCGCTGGCCAGGCGTTCGGTCGTCGAAGGGCCAGGCAGGAATGCCAGGGCGTTGATCGACCGTTGTTCGGCTTGAGGCCAGGGTTGCAGCTTTAGCTTGGGCGCTGAAGCAGCCGCCAGCGCGGCAGTTGATGCCAGGCTGAGCGCCATCGCCAGTAGGCAGCGCTTGGGTAAGAAAAACATCGTGATCAACGGGAAAATCCTTGTCATTGGGCCAACTTCAGAAATGGCATGTTCACTATTCCTGTGGCGAGGGAGCTTGCTCCCGCTTGGGTGCGTAGCGCCCACACAACAGGTCTGCTGCGCAGCCCAGCGGGAGCAAGCTCCCTCGCCACAGGTGATCAGCATCGGCACCTAGAAATGGGTAAAGGTCAGCCCCAGCTTGTAGGTCGGGCCGTACTCTTCGTACTGGCCGTTGTAGGAGCGGTGGCCGGTGTAGACGAAATACGGCTCGTCGGTGAGGTTCTGGGCTTCCAGGCTGACTTGCAGGTTCTTGGTCAGCGAGTAACGCGCGCTGAAGTCGACGAAGGTCTGGGCATCGACATGCAGGTCATGGTCGCGGTCGCTGATGGACGCCAGCTCGAACAGGTACGCGGATTTGTAGTTGGCCGACAGCCGCAGGCTCAGCTTGTCGTTTTCCCAACCCAACATCAGGTTGCCGACCGTGTCCGACTGGTTCGGCAAGTCGATGCTACGTTTGCGCTGGGTACCACTGGCTTGGTCGAAGCCTTCGATCTCGGCGTCCGAACGGCTGAAGGTGGTGTTGGCGCCGAGCAGCAGGCCATTCCAAGGTGCTGGCAGCCAGTCGAACTTTTGCGAGTAGGCCAGTTCCAGGCCATACAGCTTGGCGCTGTCACCGTTGGCGTAGCTGTGGGCCTCTGAAAAATCGGTCCAGGCGCCCGTGCCGGCCAGGTCGGTGTTGTAGACAAAATTCTTGATGTCCTTGTAGAACACGAAGGCCGAGACCGTGCCGGCGTGCCCCATGAAGTGCTCGATGCCCAGGTCCAGGTTGCTCGATTCCAGCGGCTTGAGCTCCGGGTTGCCGAACGTAGCCTCGTCATCGTCGATGACAAAACCCGGCGCCAACTGCCCAAAGGTCGGACGCACCACGGATTTGGTCCAGGCCGCACGCACCTGGGTGTTCTTGTCCAGTTGATAGCGGGCGTGCAGGCCCGGCAACCAGTGGTGATACTTGCGCCGGGTCTCGGTGTCGGTGAATACGCCGTCGGTGGCGCCGGTGCCCTTGGCGTCGAACTCCGTGCCTTCGTAGCGCATGCCGGCGATGAAGCGCCAGTCATCGATATCGACGGTGTTCATCAGGTATCCGGCGTTGATGTCTTCGCTCATCTTGAAGTCGTTGACTCGCGACTCCTGCTCGTCAAAGAACTGATCGCGATTCAGACCGCCGAGCAACTGCTTGATCGCATCGGCGCTGATACCCGGGCCGAAGCGGCCAAGGCGATAATCCACGTTGCCTTTCTGGAACTGCCCAAGGTTCAACTGCTCGTCGGTAAAACCCAGGTCGTCGAAATCCTCGTAGACCCAGGCATTGAGGTCGTTGTCCTTGTCACGTCGGCTGACTTTGCCACCGAACTTGACCTGGGACGCGTAGCCACGCAGATCATAGTCCCGGGCCAGGTCCAGGCGCAGGTTTTTCTCGGTGTCGGTAGTCTTCTGCTCCTCCCAATCCACCTTGTCGAGGCTGAAGTTGGCGGGATCGTAGAACCCCGAGCCGATGATCGGCCGCGGCTTGTCGTTGTCGTAGAAGCCGCCGTTGAAACCGTCGATGCCTTCGAAAGTGGCGCCGGCGATGTGGCCGGGGCTGTCTTCGCTGGATTGGCTATAGCCGCCCTGACCGCTCAGGGTCCAGAGCCCGAACAGGCGCTCGCCACCGAGCACGTAGGATTGAATTTCCTGGGTTTCTTCACGTTGCTTGAGTTTGCGCTCGCCCTCGGCGTCCCCCAATTCACCGGCGGCTTGCGGGTCTTCGAAGGCAATGCTGGCGGCGTTGCGGGTTTCGCTGTCCTTGTAGCGGCTGTACAGCGTGCGCAGGTAATAGCTGCTGGAGTCGTCGGGCTTGTAGTCGAAATTCAACCCGCCACCGGCCCGCTCGCGACGGATGTCGTAGTCGCGCTGTTCGAACTCTTCGAGGCGTGAGCCTTGCTCGAAATCCCAGGCGCCGCCGGTTTCGACGTTGTCCGAACCGAAGTCACGCTTCTGCCAGCTCAGCGCCGCGGCCACGCCGAAGTTGTCGATGCCATCGCCGAGGCTGAAACGATCGCTGATGGCACCGGAGAATTTCGGGCTGGTCTGGCTGGTGTTCTTGTCATAGCTGGCTTCGCTGCTGCCGGTGTAGAACAGGCCCTTGTGGTCGAAGGCCGAGAGGCTTTTGACGTCCACCGTGCCGCCCAGGGAGTTGGCGTCCATGTCCGGCGTCAGGGTCTTGATCACCGACAACGATTGCACCAGCTCCGAAGGCAGCACATCCAGGGCAACGGCCCGGCGTTCGCTCTCCGGGGCTGGCACCAGCGTGCCGTTGATGGTCACGCTGTTGAGGTCCGGGCCAAGGCCGCGCACGCTGACAAACCGGCCTTCGCCCTGGTCGCGCTCGACGCTGACACCGGGCAGGCGCTGCACCGCTTCGGCGACGTTTTCATCCGGCAACTGTGCCACGCCGTCGGCATGCACCACGCTCTTGATGCTGTCGGCGTTGCGCTGCTCCTTGAGGGCCTGATCGATGCTGGCCGCCTGGCCGACCACTTCAACGTGTTCTGTGGTCGCCTGCTCGGCAGCGCTCAGCCGCTCACTGGCAATGGCCATCGCCAATGCGGTGAACGTGAAACCGACGAGCCCGGCAGTGCTTGTGCGGTGATACATGGTGGTCCTCCCCAGGAATCCGGAAATCCGCCAGGCAATGGCCCGGCAACTGGGAGGGCACGCTAGGGGTGCGGAATGACGGTTCTGTGACAGGGTTTGGCTGGAGGGGCAGCAATCGGCTGATTTAGGGGGGCTGGCGAGCCGGAATGAGCTGAAATGACCTGGTTTCGAGCCGCCCAGACAATCCGCAGCCGATCACTTTTGTGGCGAGGGGATTTATCCCCGCTGGGCGCGAAGCGCCCTCCTTCATATTGCCTGACATACCGCGATGCCTGGTTTTAGGGTCGCTTCGCAACCCAACGGGGATAAATCCCCTCGCCACAATGAGATAGGTGGCGATGTCATGAATGAAAAGTTCAGACAATGGATGAGCTGATTCGACCTCCCCCACCCCATCACCCGCCGTCACCGCACTGTCACATTCATCTGCTGTGCTGGGCCGCATTCCGCTTCTGCCAAAGGATTCCGGCCATGTTCTCCGTGCTGCGCCCGCACTGCCTCAAACTCGCCCTGCTCCTGCTGGCGGCCAACGTCGGGTTGATCCTGCACTTGGCCAGCGGCGAACTCAAACCCGTCGCCGAATGGGTCTGGCTGGACATCCTCGGCGAAGGTGGCTCAGCGCTGCTGGCGCTGGTCTGGTTGGGGCTGGTGCTGAAAAGCCGCCCGACCGGACGGGTCACTAACTACCTGATCCTGGGCCTGGGCTGCATCTTCTTTTCCTGGTGGATCGACAGCCTCGATGAATTCATCCGCCTGCCCGACAGCATCACCTGGGACCACTGGCTCGAATCCGGGCCGATGCCGGTGGGCATGATCCTGTTGACCCTCGGCATCTATCATTGGCACCGGGAGCAACTGGCGATCAACGCGCAGATGGAGAAGCGCGAGCGGCTGTTCCGTGAGCATCGTCTGTTCGACAAACTTACGCCGTTGGGAGGCGCCGACTTTCTCAAGCACGAACTGTCCGCCAGCCTGGAAGACAGTCGACGCCGCCAGCAACCTTTGTCGCTGCTAGCCCTGGACCTTGACAACTTCACCGCCATCAACCAGCGCTTCGGCCACGGCGAAGGCGACGCGGTGTTGCAGGCCGTCAGCCAGTTGCTGGTATTGAACCTGCGGCGCCAGGATCTGCTGTGCCGCCTGGCCGGTGATCGCTTCGTGGTGCTGCTGCCCGATACAGGCGAGAGCCAGGCCCGGCGCTTGGCCCTGGAGCTGGAGATTGCGGTGCGCAGCCTGGCCCACAAGACCCGGCAACACAGCGAACGGTTGCAACTGGTCGCCAGCACGGCGGTGGTGATGGCGTTCGACGAGTCCCCCGAAGCCTTGCTCAAACGCCTGAACCTGGCGCTGGCCCAGTCCCGGACCACATTGGCGAAAAGCGCATGACGCTCAAGACGTGCTGGTACGAAACCGACAGCCGCTTCATTCCGGGGCACTATCAGCCTGCCGCGCTGATCGACCTGGCGCTGTCGCGGGACATCGACAGCCATCGCCTGCTGCGCGGCACCGGGTTGTTTCACGACGATATCCTCGCCGGCCAGAGCCGTATCAGCCCGCAGCAGTTCCTCGGTCTGATCGACAACAGCCGGCGCCTGCTGGATGCCAGCGACAGCAGTTTCCTGTTTGGCCAGCGGCTGTTGCCGGGCCACTACGGGCCTGCGAGCCACGCTTTGCGCCACGCGCAGAATCTGCATCAAGCCCTGCAAACCCTGATCGACCAGCAGGCGCTGCTCAGCCCGCTGGCCGCCCCGAGGCTGCTATTGGACGAGCACTATGCCTACCTCCATTGGCTTGACAGCTGCGGCGCCGATGAACAATGGCGCTTCGTACTGGAGGCGAGTATGACCTCGATGGTGGCGATGAGCACCTGGCTCAGCGGCGAACGCCTGCCCTGGCAATGCAGCTTTCGCCACAGCGAACCGCGTTACGTCGAGCAATATTGGGTGCACCTGGGTGAGCACACCCAGTTCGACCGCCCCCTGGACCTGATGCGCCTGCCCCGCCACTGCCTCGCCCAGCCCTGGCCCAACGTTTCAGCCACCGCCGGCCAGGTGGCGCGGATCGAAGCCCGGGAACAGCTTGATCAACTGGGCTTCGCTTCAAGCTTTCTGGATTGTATCTACGACTACCTGCACGCTCATGTGCAGCAGACGCTCAGCCTGGAACAGACCGCCCAGGCCTTCGCCATGAGCCCGGCAACCCTCAAGCGCAAGCTGCACAAGCACCACACCGGATTCCAGCAACAGGTGGATCGGGTGCACACCCATGTGGCTTTGTATCTCTATCAGGTCAAAGGGTTCAGCAATGAAGAAGTGGCGCAGTACTTGCGCTTCAACGACACGGCGAACTTCCGTCGTTCGTTCAAGCGCTGGACCGGTAGCACGCCGAACCTGATTCGGCAGTTGTTGATGCTGGGGTGAGGCTTATAGGTACTGAAGTCGGACACAACCTTGTGGCGAGGGGATTTATCCCCGTTGGGCTGCGCAGCAGCCCCCCTTTTTATCACCCAAGCATTGAGTCGACTGTGCTTTTTTTGGGACTGCTTCGCAGCCCAGCGGGGATAAATCCCCTCGCCACAAATGCGAGCTTGCGGGCTCAGTGCCCGCGGATGTAGTGCTCCAACTGCCGGATCAAATCCGCCTGTTCGACAATCGCCTCTTTCACCAGGTCGCCGATGGACAGCAGGCCGATCAACTGCCCGTTATCCAGCACCGGCAAGTGCCGCAGGTGGCTGTCGGTCATGACTTCCATGCAGCGATCGATGCTTTGCTGGCTGTCGGCAGTGATCACGGGCGCGCTCATGATGGTGCGCACCTGGGTGCCCACCGAGGAGCGCCCTTGCAGCACCATCTTGCGCGCGTAATCGCGCTCGCTGAACACGCCCACCACTTGCCCGTCTTCGATCACCGGCAGCGCGCCGACGTTTTTCTCGGCCATGATTTGCAGTGCTTCGAGCACCGTCTGTTCCGGAGCGATGCTGTGGACCTGCTGGTGCTGCACGCTTTTGAGTTTCACCAGTTGAGCGGCGGTTTTCATTGCTTATCCCCCTAGCAGCTTGCCTGATACGTTCGCTTGAGAACCCCTCGCCACAGAAGCGGGTCAGTCTTCGCCGATCTCGACCACATCGCCATTGAGACGCACCGGCCAGACCCGCAGGCGCTGTTCCGGGTATTCCAGGCAATGGCCATCTTCCAGGCGGAAATGCTGCTTGTACATCGGCGAGGCAATCACCAGGTCGCCCTTGATGCTGCCCAGCAAGCCACGACCGATGACATTCGCGCCGGACTTGGGATCACGGTTGTCGATGGCGTACAGCGGCTTGTCCTGATGCTCGGGCAGGTACAGCAGAGCGACTTGGCTGCCGTCGTGCCAGGCGACCACGCCTGAGTTGGGGACCAGATCGTCACGGCTGCACAGGGCACGCCATTGCAGCGGTTCTTGAGCGACATCGCGGACAGGAATACGAACGACGTTTGACTGGCTCATCAGAGCACCTCCTCGGTAACGGGAATCAGGTGGAGTTCGTGGGCGTGAACCGGCCGGCGCTGGCCGCGTTCCCTGACAAAGTGAACATCCGGATCGCCGCGCCCGTCGTTGACGAAGGTGCGGAAACGCTTGAGCTTTTCCGGATCCTTGAGGGCGTTGGCCCATTCACATTCGTAGCGATCGACCACCAGCTGCATCTGGGCTTCGAGCTCGGCGCCCAAGCCCAGGCTATCGTTGATGATCACGTCCTTGAGGTAGTCCAGGCCGCCTTCCAGGCTTTCGCGCCAGACCGAGGTCCGTTGCAGCTTGTCGGCGGTGCGGATGTAGAACATCAGGAAGCGGTCGATGTAGCGGATCAGCGTCTCGTCATCCAGGTCGGTGGCGAACAACTCGGCGTGCCGCGGGCGCATGCCGCCGTTGCCGGCCACGTAGAGGTTCCAGCCCTTCTCGGTGGCGATCACGCCGACGTCCTTGCTCTGGGCTTCGGCGCACTCTCGGGTGCAGCCGGACACCGCGAACTTGAGCTTGTGCGGCGAGCGCAGGCCTTTGTAGCGATCCTCAATGGTCAAGGCCATCTGCACGCTGTCCTGCACGCCGTAGCGGCACCAGGTGCTGCCCACGCAGGATTTTACCGTGCGCGTGGATTTGCCATAGGCATGCCCGGTCTCGAAACCGGCTTCGATCAGCTCGGCCCAGATGTCCGGCAACTGGTGCAACTGGGCGCCGAACAGGTCGATGCGCTGGCCGCCAGTGATCTTGGTGTAGAGGTCATATTTCTTGGCGACCACGCCGATGGCGATCAGCTTGTCGGCGGTGATTTCCCCACCGGCGATACGCGGCACGACCGAGTAGGTGCCGTTTTTCTGCATGTTCGCCATGAAGGTGTCGTTGGTGTCCTGCAACGGCACCAGGGACGGGTCCATGATCGGCTGGTTCCAGCACGACGCCAGGATAGAGCCCACCGCCGGTTTGCACAGGTCGCAGCCGGTGTGACCACGACCGTGCTTGGCCAGCAGTTCTTCGAAGCTGATGATGCCTTCCACCCGCACCAGGGCGTACAACTCCTGGCGGGTGTAGGCGAAATGTTCGCACAGGCTCTTGTCGACGCTGACGCCGCGGGCAGTCAACTCATGCTCGAACACTTGCTTGACCAGGGCCGCGCAACCACCACACCCGGTACCGGCCTTGGTGTCGCATTTGAGCTGGCCCAGATCAGTGCAGCCACCGTCGATGGCCGAGCAGATCGAGCCCTTGGTGACGTTATGGCACGAGCAAATCGTGGCGGTTTCCGGCAGCGCCGCCGGCCCCAGGGTCGGGGCGCCTTCGGACGATGGCAGGATCAGGCTGGCAGCGTCCTTGGGCAAGGCGATACCGTTCTGCATGTATTGCAGCAAGGTGTCGTAGTAGCTGTTGTCGCCCACCAGCACCGCGCCGATCACGCGCTTGCCGGCGGCGTCCACCACCAGTCGCCGGTAGCTGGCGCTGGTTTCGTCGATGAATTGGAAGCTGCGCGACCCCGGGGTGTTGCCATGGGCGTCGCCGATGGAGCCGACGTCCACACCCAGCAACTTGAGCTTGGTGGACATGTCGGCCCCGGTGAAGGCGTCAGCGCTTTCGCCGCACAGCCGGGCCGCGACATTGCGGGCCATCTGGTAGCCCGGGGCGACCAGGCCGAAAATGCTGCCGTTCCAGGCCGCGCATTCGCCGATGGCGTAGATGTCTGGGTCGCTGCTCTGGCAATGGTCGTCGATCACCACGCCACCGCGCGGACCGATCTGCAGATCGCTTTGGCGAGCCAAGGCATCCTGGGCACGGATGCCGGCGGAAAACACGATGAGGTCGGTTTCCAGGAAATCGTCGTCGCCGAAATTCATTCGATAACGGTACTGCTCACCGGCGCTGATGGACTGGGTGCCCTTGGACAGGTGCACGCCGACGCCCAGCTTCTCGATACGGGCCTTGAGGGCCAAGCCGCCCTGGGGGTCCAATTGCACCGGCATCAGTCGGGGGGCGAATTCCACCACGTGGGCCTCCAGGCCCAGGGTCTTGAGCGCGTTGGCCGCTTCCAGGCCGAGCAGGCCGCCACCGACCACCACGCCACGACGGGCATTGCTGGCGGCAGCGCGGATCGCGTCCAAGTCTTCGAGGGTGCGATAGACCAGGCACGAATCGCCTTCGGCACCTTCAATCGGTGGCACGAACGGGTAGGAACCGGTGGCGAGCACCAGTTTGTCGTAGTGAAGGCGATCATGGGCGGTAACGACCTGATGGGCGTCACGGTCGATTTCCAGCACCGGCACACCCAGGTGCAACGTGACGCCAGGGGTCTGGTACAACGACGCTTCGCCAAGGGCCAGGGACTCGGCATCGCGGCCCGAGAAGTACTCGGACAGGTGCACGCGGTCGTAGGCACGCATCGGCTCTTCGCTGAACACATGCACACGGTAATGATTGAGGGCACCGCGCTCGATCAATTGCTCGACGCAGTGATGGCCGACCATGCCATTGCCGATCACGATCAGCGTTTGCAGCTTGTTCAGAGAAGCAACGTTGGAATTCATAAAAAGCACCCGACAAAAGCCCATCACGATTTTGAAAGCAAAAAAAAGACGCCTGAAACCTTGCGGTTCCAGGCGTCTTTGCCTGTTCTGTGCGGTATCGGCCCGGCGACTGCGCCCTGACCTACCGATGTCCCCCGGCCTGCTGGCGCTCGATCTTCGTTGACCGACGGGGCTGCCCACTCGACTGTGTTCACGGTGGGCCTGGATAGCCTCTTGCAGCGAGCGTGCCAAACCTAATCCGCAACGCTATTGGCAACCTCGCATTCGCCGACGATCCCCTGTGGGAGCGGGCCTGGCCGCGAAACCGTCGGCCCAGCCACCGCGAGCTGAGCGGCCTCTTCCGCCGTTTCCCAAGCACCGCCCACTGCCTTGCGATGGTGCGATCACCCGCCTGCGGCTTCATAAAAGTGCAGCCATTCAAACCTGTCGGGAAAAATCCTGAACCATCACCCACCCGGATTTTCACAATAAGTGAGGCCCCCGTCCGGTGTCGCGCAGGTGACTTGCCCGGCCCGGATCGAGGCTTGCTGTCCAACCCGAGAAAAAGGAGATTCAGCGATGAAAATCAATGAAGTCATGAGTCGGGAAGTACGCACGGTCTCCCCCGAGACTTCCTTGCGCGAAGTCGCGCAAATCATGCGCCAAGCCGACATCGGTGCGCTGATCATCAATCAGGACGACCGTATGGCCGGTATGATCACCGACCGTGACCTGGTGGTTCGAGCCATGGCAGATGGCATGGACATGAACACCCCGGTCAGTCGGATCATGAGCGATGAGGTGCGCTACTGCTTCGAAGACGAAGAGATCGACCATGTGGCCAAGAACATGGCCCAGATCGAAAAACGCCGCCTGCCGGTGGTCAATCGCGACAAGCGCCTGGTGGGTATGGTCTCGCTGGCCAACGTCGCCAGTTGCAATGCCGACAAGCTCAGCGCCAATCTGCTGCGTGGTGTGGCCCGGCCCCATTAAAACACCCCCGAAGCAAGCACGAGGCGGTTGTCCGGCATGCACTTTGCGCTGGGAGCGAGCCTGCTCGCGATAGCGGTGGGTCAGCTTGAAGGGTTATCGGCGGTCCTGGTCACCATCGCCACGATACTGGCCAATAACTCTTCCTTCGCCTCGTCAGCGCTGACTTCCCCAGTGGCGGCGGCATTGGACAATGCTTCCGCCGCTCCCAGCATCGCCCGCAAACCGGCCTGGGTGATGCCCTTCGTGCCGGCGAACGGCTCCAGCACCGCGCGGCACTTGTCGAGAAAAATACCCTCGTATTCGCGCTTGATACGTTCCAGCTCCGGCGAACTGTTCAACGCCGCGATCACCCCGGGAATCTCTCGGCCCTGCAACAGCACGCACTCGACGTAGGAAGAAGCAATCACCGCCGCCCGACTTTGCAGGGTCGCGTCGCTGGCGTCCAGGGCTGCGTCCATCAACGCGGTCTGGCGGGCGTCGAAATCCTGGTACAGCGCCGCCAGCAACCCGGACCGGGTGATGAAGTGGTCGTAGACGATGGGCTTGGTCACCCCCGCCTGGTCCGCCAGCCGCGCCAGCGTCAGGGCGTCGCTGCCCTCCTCCCGCACCAGTCGCCAGGCGACATCCAGCAATTGGCGCTGCCGGTCATGCCGGGATAAACGACGACGAGGTGACGCCTGCGAATGTTCGTCAGTGCTTGACATGCTAACTTTACCAACCGTAACTTACTAAGCGTAACTTAAGCATACCTGTCATCAAGACCTCGTGACCAGAAGGAGTTTCGCCATGCATGCACTCATCGTTGTGGCTCACCACGATCCGCGCTCCCTCACCCACAGCCTGGCCGGAAAAATCGCCGAAGGCATCACCCGCGCCAACCCCGCCGATACGTTCGAGATCGCCGACCTGGCCGCCGAAGGCTTCGATCCGCGTTTCAGCTTTGCCGACCATGCCGTGCACCACCGCGAAGCCTTGCCGCCGGCGGATGTGCTGGCCGAGCAAGCCAGAATCGACCGTGCCGATACGCTGGTGCTGGTCTATCCGATTTACTGGTGGTCCATGCCGGCGCTGCTCAAGGGCTGGATCGACCGGGTGTTTTCCAACGGCTGGGCATTCGATTTCAGCCTCGACAAGCCCTTCATCCAGAAATTGCAGCACTTGCAGGTCCATCTGGTGGGGGTCGGCGGCGCCGATGCCGACAGCTTCCAGCGCCACGGCTACGGTGAGGCCATGACCACGCAGATCGACCATGGCATTTTCGGTTACTGCGGCGCCCGCGTGGTGAGTTCCCAGCGCTTGCTCGACTCGGAAACCGCCGATCCACAACAACATCTGCAGACCGCCGGCATTATCGGCCAGCGCTTGTTCGCAACGCTCGACGAAACCACCCATGCCCCCGCGACCGCATGCGCCTGAACTCAGAGCGCGCGACCACGGGCGGCCGACAGTGTCGCGTCACGCCCGTAGATATCCGGAACGTACACCGCCTGGCCCTGGCTGTCCGCTTGTGCTGTCCAGTAGCCCAGCAGGATCGGCACGGGCCGGGCCAGCCTGAACTCGTGGGTCGACTCACTGGCCAGCAACGTCTCAGTGCGGGCGCGTTCGGCCGGGCTTACCAGCAAGTCGCGCAGGCGCATCACTTGCTCGATCCGCACGCAGCCTGAACTGAAGGCTCGCGGGCCTTTGCTGAACAGTGCCTGGCTCGGTGTGTCATGCAGGTACACCGAAAACGGGTTGGGAAAACGAATCGCCATTTTGCCCAACGGGTTCTTCGGGCCTGGATCCTGGCGCAACATGAGGTTGCCCGGGTGCTCCCAGTCGATATCCTCCGCCAGCAATGGCAGGCCATCACCATCGAGAATCCGCAGGTTGTGGCGGCTGAGAAACTCCGGATCGCGGCGGATCTCGGGCAGTTTGTCTTCGCGCATGATGGTCGGCGGAATGGTCCAGGTCGGGTTGAGTGTCAGTCGGGTGACGTGGGATTTGAGCAACGGCGTCTGCCGTTGCGCACGGCCCACCTGGGTGCGGGTTTGCCACACCGGGGCGCCGCCCTGGTAGACCGTCAACTGCGCCGCTGCCACGTTGACCAGGACACTGTCGGCCTCCACGTCCTGGGCCAGCCAGCGCATGCGCTCCAGGTTGATGCGCAGCTGCTCGCGACGCATGGCCGGGCTGATGTTCAGCTCGGTGACGGTCCACGGCCCCACCACCCCATCGGCCTGCAACGAATGCTGGGCCTGGAAGCTCTTCATCGCCTCCACCAGCATGGGGCTGTAGTGCTCGTCGCTCAACTGCGGCGGCGTACTCAGGTAACCCTCGTTGAACAGTCGTTGGGCCAGGGCGGGTACGCGGGCGTCCTGTTTGTCCGGTTGCAGCAACGGCCCGCCCGGCACCGCTTGCCATTCGGCTAAAGGCTGTTGTCGCAGCCGGGCATAGAGGCCACGCAGGTTGCGGTAGAGGTCCAGGTTCGGCCGTGCCTGTTCAAAAGCGTCGGCCAGGTTCCGCAGGCCCAGCCCGGCGATGGCCAACACCACGGCCGGATGGTCCTGTGGCGGTGGATTGGCCTTCCACACCGGTTCCAGCCGGTCTTGAGGCAAGTAGCCGAAACGCAGGTCATGCAAGGCTTGCAGGTAGCGCCGGCTGATGGCGATGTCGGCACAATGAGGGCCTTGGGTCGCCCCCTCGACAGGCAAGCCATAGCGCCCGGGATCGAGACCGTCGTCGGCCAGTTGTTGCAACTGGACCTGCAACGCCCCCCGTCGTTCGTCGTCCGACCAGACTTCCTGGCCTGCGTTTTGCTGATAGAACGCTTGCAAATCGAGCTGCGTCGGAAAGTCGACACCCACCGCGACGTCCGGGCACGCGACCGCCAATTGCGCCAGAGTGGTCTGCACGAGCGCCGGATCGCTGTCTTCGGCTGTCGCGACCAATGGCGCAGTGAGCAATAAAAGGCTCAGGTAACATGCGGACTTTTTGAACAACTGCTTTACTCCACTCCATGGCCGTCTCGTTGACGGTGAATTTTGCGACAGGTACGACCCGCCATCATGCAAACAAACGAAATCGGACGGGATGCCGCGAACGAACACCACGCTGGAAACGCTTCGCCTGTACAGGGCTTTTTGCGCCGACTCTGCCTGGTCATGCTGGGCCTGGGCGTCATTTGCAGCCCGGCACTGGCCGAAAAGAAGACGAATTCGCAAACGCTCTACAACAGCCTCGCCCACGCAGCGCCGGAACTCAATCCCCAGGCGCTCAAAAGTGCCCTGAGCGCCATGCAATGCGCGGTCGCCAATGGTGCCAGCCAGGCCCGCCACCTGGCGGTCATCGACTACTCGCAACCCTCCACGGCCCGTCGCCTGTGGATCTTCGACCTGCGTCAAAAGAAGCTGGTATTGCGTGACCTGGTGGCCCACGGGCAAAAATCCGGGGAAAACTTCGCGACGCAATTCTCCAATCGCCTGGGCAGCTACCAATCCAGCCTGGGCCTGTTTCGCACCCAGGAAAGCTACCAGGGCACCCACGGCTATTCGTTGCGCATGGACGGCCTGGAGCCGGGTTTCAATGACCTGGCCCGTGATCGGGCCATCGTGATCCATGCCGCCGACTACGTGAACCCGTTGTGGAGCGTGCGCCAGGGCCGCATCGGGCGCAGCCAGGGTTGCCCTGCCGTACGCCCCCAGGTGGCGCGCCAGGTGATCGACAAGCTCAAGGGCGGTCAATTCATGTTTTCCTGGTATCCGGACCCCAGTTGGCTCAAGCGTTCGGCGTACCTCAACTGCCAGCCGCAACAGGTGGCGAGCATTCTGGCTACCAGCGGCGGTTAGATGGCACCTTTGTGGCGAGGGGATTTATCCCCGTTGGGATGCGAAGCAGCCCTGAAATCTGCCAGCTCGGTGTGCCAGGAAGATGGAGTCTGCTGCATTGGGGCTGCTTCGCAGCCCAACGGGGATAAATCCCCTCGCCACAGGTTAATATGCCGGCCTTTCGAATCCCTGGCGTTGCCTGAATGAATTGCGTAGCCCTTCAAACCCTTCACGCCCATTTGCTGACCGCCCTGGAGTCGGCGCCAGAAGAAACCCGGCGCCTGTTCCATGGCCGCGGGCGCTGCTGGCCGGGCCTGGAGCAAATCACTGTCGACTGGTTGCAAGGGGTGGTTCTGGTCTCGCTGTTCAAGGAACCGGAACCCACGCACCTGGAGGATTTGATCGCGACACTGCTGGCGCTCGCTACGTCGTCGGCCTGGCAACACAGCAAGGCCCATACGCTGGCCGTGCAGCACCGCTACCTGCCGCAAAGCCTCACCCAATGGCTGGTGGGCGAGCCCATTGACGAATGGACCCTGACCGAAGGCGGCCTGCGTTACCGGATCGATCTGGGCAAGAAGCAGAACAACGGCCTGTTCCTCGACATGCGTTATGGCCGCGACTGGGTGCGGGCCAATGCCAACGGCAAGCGAGTGTTGAACCTGTTCGCCTACACCTGCGGCTTCTCAGTGGCGGCCATCGCCGGCGGTGCGCGGCACGTGGTCAACCTGGACATGTCCCGTGCGGCCCTGAGTCGTGGCCGCGACAACCATCGCCTGAACGGCCATGACCTGGGCCAGGTGAGTTTCCTCGGCCACGATTTGTTCAAATCCTGGGGCAAGGTGATCAACAGCGGGCCGTATGACCTGGTGATCATCGACCCGCCCACCTTCCAGAAAGGCAGTTTCCTGCTGACCAAGGATTACCAGCGCGTCCTGCGCCGCCTGCCGGAACTGCTGACCACCGACGGCACGGTCCTGGCCTGCAGCAACGACCCGGCCACCGGCCCGGACTTCCTCATCGACGGCGTCACCCGCGAAGCACCGGGCCTGGTGTTCGAACAGCGGCTGGCGAATCCGCCGGAGTTTCCAGATGCCGACATGGCGTGTGGCCTGAAGGCGCTGGTGTTCAGGATGACGGCCTCTGGCGAGGGTGCCGGCCAGTAACCTCTATTGCGTGCGCAACGACCACCAAGGGCTGACCAGGCCTGTGGTGATCCGCTTGACCATCCCTTCAACCTCCCGGCTCTTGACCGAGCGATAGATGGCCATGGTGCGCCGCAACTGGTCTTCGCTGAGCGTCACCGGCTGGCCGGCGGCCCAATCCACATCCGCCACCGCCTCGAGCCTCACACGGTGCCAGACGATCCCTTCTGGCCCGGTGACGGATTCCAGGGCACTGGGCAGGTCGGCATCCGGATGTGCCAGGTTATCCAGCAACACCTGGGGCCAATGGGAAGGGTCCACCGGCTCGCTGAAGGCATCCACCAGATCGTCTTCCACGGTGTCCCAGATCGCCAAGCCGTCGGACCACTCGCGGGACATCAACCCCAGGTAGGGACGCCAGGTCAGTTCGCCGACGCGGGGTATTTGATCGTTGCCGTTAAAGGAGTCCTGGGCGTCGCTGAGCCAGTTGATGAAGCCTTCCCGTGTCATGGCCGCCCGCAACTGCGAGACGTCGGGATAACGCCCGCTCAATACTCTGCCCCAATAGTCATGGTGGCGGCCCAGGAAGCTCGCGAAAGGCACCCTTTGCGGCTCGAGGCGGGCACGTTGAACCGCCTGGAACATCAGGAAATGCGCCTCCAGTTCGGGGACGTCCGGCGGTTGCCTGTCCAGCACGCGGGCCTGCAAGCGTGTGCGCAGTTGAGCCAATTGCTGGTCGAAATCCGCAACCCGTGCCGAGAGGTCGGCATAGGTGTCCGGGAAACCGGTGTAGTACTGCAGAATGCTGGTCGCCCTTTGTCGATCGCCGGCGGCCAACCCGCCCGACACATCGGCATCGGCGTCACGGATGAGGCCGGAGTACCAATCGATGAAACGCCGCCCGCCGGCATCGTCGCGGGCCACTTCCAACGCCCGCTGGAGTTCGTTGAAGGGATCAAGCCAGTCGTCGACGGTGTAGCGAAAAGCCTGGGGGTCCACGGCCCGCAGGATTCGGATCTGGGCGCTGGGCAGTGGATTATCTTCGAGCCAAAGCCCCAGGGTATTCCCCGTTGGCAGGTTGCCCAGCGCCGGGATCAAGTCACCCTGGATGTCGGTGATGCGATTGCCCTTGAGGTCGATGAAGATTGGCTCGGATGATGTTTTCGAGAGCAACCGCAATGCCAGCGCGGGAACGCGTTCAAGCCCGGCGTTGGCCAGCTCCAGCGCCTCCAAGGACTCCAGTTCGGGGAGGTCCGGTAAATCGCGACAGTTGTTACCGCTCAGCCGTAAATCCCTGACGGTCGTGGCGCTACGCAGGAATGCACTGCCCTCCTCATCCAGGCGCAGGCCACAGCGAGCCAGGTCCAGGGTGCGCAATCCCGGTAAAGCGGTGATGGCCTGCAATTCCTCGGGGGTGAAATGCAAGTTGTCGGACCATACCAGTTCCCGTAGCGAGGGCAGCTCCGCCAAGCGACCGATGGCCACGGCTCGGTCGGCACCGGGTACGGTCCCGCCGCTCACCTCGGACAGGTTCAGTTCCTCCAGACGAGGAGCACGGTCGGCGCCCAGCAAGGGGGCGAATACATCCGCGTCCAGGTTGAGTGGATTCCTGCCCAATGACAGCTCCAGCAGGTTGCGAAACTCGCCGGCCGCCGCTGGCACGGTAGTGAGATTATTGCCGTGCAGGCGCAGCGTCTCGATATTGGGAAACAGCCGCAGGAAATCCGAGGGGTCTTCACTCAAGCCCATGTGCGCCAACATCAGCTCTTCGATATGGTCGAAACGCGCGCTGAGGGGCGGAAGCCGGCCGATGTCCCACCCCGATAGACGCAATATCAGCTCGCTATCTTCCCGGTCCGGATCGGGTTCACGTCGCCAAGCCCGGCGGATTTCCCTCGTCACCTCCCTGCGCACCGAAATCAGTTCATCACGGTTGTAACGGCCCTCGTTAGGGTGATGAAGGCCCTCCTCAACCTCCCATTGGCGCAGCCCTTCATCCAGGGTTGCCCATTCAGTCGTCAACCGGCCAACCAGGTCATCGAGACTGATGCCTTCACGCTCGGCCTGCTCGGTCAAGCTGCGTTGCAACCCCTCGAAGGCGGCTCCGGTATGGTGGGGATACAGCCGTTCAAGGCGCCCTTGGAGGGTGCCAAGCCAGCGCCGCAACGGCAGTCGGCCACGACCGCTCATGGGATAACCAAAGTATCCGTTCAGCCACTGCGGCCCCTCATTCATGTTGTCGAAGCGCTTGAGTCGCAGGTACGGACGCAGACTCTGTCGATCATCCAGGGCTTGCTCAAGAAGGGCCTCACGCAGCTTGGCTGCGTCCCAGATATTCAGGCCCAAGGCATTGCGTGCTTCGTCCGGCATCGCCCTGAGCAACGCTTCTTCCAGGCTCGAAGGCCCGGCCAGTTCGTTATCCGCTTCGTCAAAAGGACGGTATTGGCCGTCCTCCTGGCGAATGAGTTTCAAAGGTCCTGCCTCTCCCACCGTGAGCGGGCCTTGCTGCTCGGGCGAGGACAGACGCAGGTGCAGCCGACCGTGTAATCGCGCAGTGTCGCCAAGCAACCCCATGACCATGGCGTCCCGGTCGGCGCTGCTTTCGCCGCGCTCCAGGGCGCGCAAGGCACGGGTCAGGCGCAGCTCGCTCAGGGCTTCTACACATTGCTTGCCCAGGCGCCCGGTCACCCGGCCTTCAAGCAGGCGCAGCCGGTCCTGGCCTCGAGCCTGGCTGGCCAGTTCGTTGGCCAAGGACTCCGGCAGGCCCGGGAAAGCACGCGCCACGGGAACGGCCTGCGGATCGAGCACTGCGGGCCGGGCCAGGGCAGCGCTCACTTGCGTCCCATGGCGTTCCAGGTAGTCGGACCAGCGCCCGGCCAACAACCGGCTGCGCTCCACCGGGCGCAGTCCGAGGGGGCTTTGCCCCAGCAGCGTGCGCTGTTCATTCAGGCTCAATCCGGCCAGGATGCGATCCGCCCAGGCGTCTTGCTCCAGGTCTGCGTCGTGTACGTCGAGCACGCGCGTAGCGGCTGTGTCACCGGTGACGTGAGCCTGCCCGCCGTCGTGATAACGCAGCCTCAGCTCGCTTGGCCAACCCGGCAAATCCACAAGGGTGTGGGCGATTTGCACAGGCACATGCCCGGGCGCTTCATCACGCCGCAGACGGCCAATGGTCTGCTGCACCTTTTGCCAGTTGCGCGCTTCACTCAGGGCGTCGGCGAATAGCGCCGGCAGCGGCTGTCCTTCCACTTGCAGGTAACGCAGGTGCGCCTCACTGATGCCGGCCTGTCGCTGCAAGGCAAGGATCGTCTTGTCGTCCAGCTCGCCTGGCGTTTCGGCAAAGTCGCGCAGCAGTTCCAGGTTGCTGCGCTGCAATGGGTTGCGGTGCGCCCAGCGCCAGCCGCGAGCACGGCTCCATTCCAGCAGAGGCGTCACGCCTCGATGGCCGGCGGGCAGGCGCAAGCCCAAGGCGTCGGCAGTCCCTTGCACCTCGAAATACTGGCCCTCGACCTGCACCCACGCCTGGTCGGCCGTGCGCCAAACACCCCAGGCGTCCTGTTCGGCCACCAAGGGGGGGCGCTGCCGGGCCTGGAACGGCGTGACATCGCCATTCCACAGGCGTGTCGTACCGTCACTCAGCGGCATGGGTTCAACGGCCCCGCCGATAAAACCCAGATAGGCACCTTGAGCGATCCCAAACAAGACGTTGAAGATATGGTCGATGCCTTCCTGGGCGTGGCCTTCGTTGAATGCCTGGATACCTTCGAAGAACTCATACACCAGGCGTACCCCGCCCACCGCCGCTGCGGCCATGCCAATCGGTGCGCAAAACGGGATGAAACTGACGGCGAGCATCAGCGAACGCTCCGCGAGGCTTTCCCAATACTCGAAGCGTGCCAGCAGCGCCTGCCAGTCCTGGTCCTTGGTGGGGACCATCAGCGTCGAGGCATTGGCCAGGATATGGGTGCGCCATTCGTGATAGCGATCGTCCCATTGATTTTTGCGCACATCGCCAAGACTCCAGGGCACGTGGGGCGTCGGCACCCGGATACGCCTGGGGTTGCCACCCTCGCCCAGCTCCCCTTCTCGCCAGCCGGTCACACGCGCATGGATTTCCTGGAACAGATTGAGGTTGTCCTTTATCTCCCATTCCACCTGATCATGCAGGGCATCGCCCAGTTGGGCTTGCAGGCGCAACGGGAGGTAACGCATCAGGCTCTGGCGATAACTGCGCTTGCGCAATCGTTCGGCCAGCTGTGCTGCCATGGCCTGCAGGCTGGGGAATTGCTTGACGGGCGCCACCACGTCATGGGGCAAGTGCAAGACCACCGGGCGTACGCCCTGGGCGTTCCCTGCCACCCCCCAGTAGACCCGAGCACCGAACAACGGCACAGACAGCACTTCCAGTGCCTTGATCTCGCAAGCCAGAGGCTCCACGGGCCGATCTTCGAGCTGCACACCGACATAGGCCAGCAAACGCTCACCGGTCTCATCCAGGCGCCCATCCAGCTTCGCCTCGTAGGCGTCGTAGGCCAGCTGACTGCGTGCATAGGCCATGTAAGCCTTGGCAACGGCGGGAACCTCAGCGCCGATATGCGGCAGCCGCTGTGCGAGCAAACGCTGGTAAGCGCCACCCGCGTCCATGCTTCGACACAGAAGGGCGAAACTGGCCGGGGTCATGGGCAGCGGCAGGGTCGCTGACGGAGCGCCCCAGCGATGGAACTCCCCGGGCTGGCCCTTGATGAACAGCTCGCCTTTCTTGTCGAACTCGCTGCCGACGGCGGCATCGGCGGGAGGGTAATTGCGCATGGCCGCTTCGACCACCGACAACGAGGTGCCGAAGGCATCGCGCTTGATCCGCGCCCGACGTACCGCCTCCACGACGCCGCCCTTGCCCTTCACCGGTCCCCAGGCCTGCACGGGCGGCTGAGCCAGCAGCAGGTCGCGCGTAAAGGTATCGGGGGCCGGCAAGTCGACCATCAGCGCATTGAGGGTGTCGCTGTCGCGTTGCAATTGCTGGGTCAGGACCTTGAACCGTTTCTGGTGGGCTCGCGAGGCGCGTTTCAACCAGATGGGCAGCCTGGCGTGGATGAACTCGACATGGGTCTCGAGTGTGGACATGTTGGACCTCCTTCCTTGGGGGCGATTGAATGCGTTGAGGTGGCCGATGCTCTCCAAACTGATTTTTTTTTGAAACCGCGCAACCGTTGCAAGGGGTTGCGGGCGTCAGCGCAGCAAGCGAATCGGTGCTACCTTCGCGCCGCGGCCTGGGTGCGTAGCAGGTCAATGAACAGTCCCAGCTCCCGGTTCACCGGCTCACCCTTGCGCCGCAACATGCCAAACGGCGCCAGTTGTACGTCCAGTGCCACTGGCAGCGCCACCATCAGGCCCATTTTCAGGTAATCGCGCAACGCCGTTTCCGAGAGCACCATGATCGCGTCGGTCAGCTGGATCAGCTGCTGCATGGAATACACCGAGCTGCACTCGATGATGTCCGCTGGCATTGGCAACGCCAGGCGTTGCAGCGCCTGATCGAGGCCGATGCGCGCCGGGCTGGTTTCCGGTTGCAGGATCCATGGCCAGTCGCTGACCAGTTCGGCCAGGGCCAGTTTTTTGCGCCGTGCCAGGGGATGGCCGGCGTGGACTACCACCAGCAGTCGTTCATTGCCCAGTTGTTCGAAGTCGTAGTGCTCGCTGTCGGTGGCAGCGTTGCGTCGGGCGATGGCCAGGTCGATGCGACCTTGCTCCAGCAACTGGATCACCTGGTCGCTGGTATCGCCCATGATGCGGATTCGCAGCTGCGGATTGAGCGCCTTGATCCGCGCGATGGAATCCATGACCAAGTCCGGCGCCGCTCCCATGATGGTGCCGATGGACAGGTAACCATAACCGCCCTGTTGGCGCGCCAGCAGATCTTCGGCGCAGCGATCCAGGCCGCTGAGGGCTAACTCGGCGAAGCGGATCAGTTCCTGGCCCAGGGCGGTCGGGCGCATACCCCGGGGCAGGCGCTCGAACAGGTCGCAACCGAACATGTCCTCGATCTCGTGCAGCATCCGGGTCGCCGCCGGTTGCGACATGTTCAGGCTCTGGGATGCCCGGTGCAGGTTCTGGCTGGCGCTCAAGGCCACCAGCATGTGCAAATGTTTGTAGCGCAGGCGGTTGAACAGACTGCGCGACAATACAGGATGAGTCATTGATAGGCCCCTGATTACCGATACCTTCAAGGTATCGGTTGTTAGCGAGATTCGATTTGTAACGCATCAATCGCCCGCCGTACAGTCCAGCCCATAAGAACAAATACCTGCTAAAGGACTCCCGCGATGAAGACTCTTCCTGTGTCTGTACTGGCCAAGATTTCCTGGCGCCTGCTGCCCTTCCTGCTACTGATGTACATCATGGCTTTTCTCGACCGGGCCAACGTTGGCTTCGCCAAACAGGCCTTCCAGGCCGACACCGGTATCGGCGACGCCGCATTCGCGTTTGGTGCGGGCGTGTTCTTCGCCGGTTATGCACTGCTGGAAGTGCCCAGCAACCTGATCCTGCACCGCGTCGGTGCGCGGTTGTGGATGTGCCGGATCATGGTCACCTGGGGGCTGGTGTCGGCGGCCATGGTCTTTGCCCACAACGAAACCAGTTTCTACGTGCTGCGCTTCTTGCTGGGCGTGGCCGAAGCCGGGTTCTTTCCCGGTGTCATCCTCTACCTCACCTATTGGTTCCCCTCGGCGGCCCGGGGCAAGGCCATGGGCTTCTTCTACTTCGGCGCGCCGCTGGCGTTCATCTTTGGCAGCCCGCTGTCGGGCCTGCTGTTGGAGCTGGACGGTTTTGCCGGTGTTCACGGCTGGCAGTGGTTGTTCGCCGTTGAAGGCCTGATGGCCTCGGCTGTGGGCATCTGGGCCTATTGGTACCTGGACAACCGCCCCGCCGATGCCAAATGGCTGACGGTCGAGGAACGCCGGCAGGTCCAGGCGCTGCTCGATGCCGAGGACCTGCACAAACAATCCCACGGCCGCAGCCTGCTCAGCGTGCTGTGCCAACCTTCGGTGTTGTACCTGTGCCTGATTTATCTGCTGATCCAGGCCAGCGTCTATGGCGTGGTGTTTTACCTGCCGACCCAGGTCGGCGGTCTGTTGGGCAGCAAGGTCGGGTTGATGGTGGGGCTGGTCACGGCCATTCCATGGATCTGCGCGCTGTGCGCGGCCTACCTGATTCCCGGTTACAGCGACCGCACCGGCCAGCGCCGCCGTACCGCCGCGTTGACCCTGCTGATGGCGGCCGCCGGAATCGCCTGCTCGGTGAGCGTTTCCAGCCCATTGCTGGGAATCATCGCCCTGTGCTTCGCCGCTTCCGGCTTCATCGCCGTGCAGCCGGTGTTCTGGACCTTTCCATCCAGCTACCTGGCCGGCAGCGCGGCAGCAGCGGGCATCGCGTTGATCAACTCCTTTGGCGCCCTCGGCGGCTTTATCGCCCCGGTGCTGAAGAATTGGGCCGAAGGCGCCTTCCACTCTCCCGCCGCAGGCCTCTACCTGCTCTCCGTTACCACCGTTATCGCCGCGTTGCTGGTGCTGGGTATCCACTCGCCCGGCCAACGCGCTTCGAAGACGCCCGCCACTGTTTAACTCAAGGAGCTGCACATATGGGTATTCCCACAATCAAACACGTTCGCGCCTTCGTGCTTCGAGGCGGCGGCGCGGACTATCACGACCAAGCCGACGGCCACTGGATCGACGATCACATCGCCACGCCCATGAGCAAGTACCCGGACTATCGCCAGAGCCGCCGCAGTTTCGGCATCAATGTGCTCGGCACCCTGGTGGTGGAAATCGAAGCCAGCGATGGCACCGTCGGGTTCGCCGTGACCACCGGTGGCGAGCCCGCGGCCTACATCGTTGAAAAGCACCTGGCACGATTCGTCGAAGGCGCCCGGGTGACCGACATCGAGAAGATCTGGGACCAGATGTACCAGTCCACGCTCTACTACGGCCGCAAGGGCCTGGTGATCAACACGATTTCCGGCGTGGACCTGGCGCTCTGGGACTTGCTCGGCAAGATCCGCCAAGAGCCGGTGCATCAATTGCTCGGCGGCGCGGTGCGTGACGAATTGCAGTTCTATGCCACCGGCGCGCGGCCGGACCTGGCGCAGAAAATGGGTTTCATCGGCGGCAAGATGCCTTTGCATCACGGCCCGGCCGAAGGCGAGGAAGGCTTGCGCAAGAATCTCGAAGCCCTGGCAACCATGCGCGAGCGGGTCGGCCCCGATTTCTGGCTGATGCTCGATTGCTGGATGAGCCTGGACCTCAACTACGCCACCAAACTTGCGGTCGGCGCCCACGAGCACGGTTTGAAGTGGATCGAAGAGGCGTTGCCGCCCGACGACTACTGGGGCTACGCCGCGCTGCGCAACAACGTGCCCAAGGGCATGCTGGTGACCACCGGTGAGCATGAGGCCACCCGTTGGGGCTTTCGCATGCTGCTGGAGATGGGTTGCTGCGACATCATCCAGCCGGACGTTGGCTGGTGCGGCGGCCTCACCGAACTAGTGAAGATCTCGGCCCTGGCCGACGCCCACAACGCGCTGGTAATCCCCCACGGCTCCTCGGTCTACAGCTATCACTTCGTCGCCACCCGGCATAACAGCCCATTCGCCGAGTTCCTGATGATGGCACCCAAGGCCGACGAAGTGGTGCCGATGTTCCACCCGCAACTGCTGGGTGAACCGGTGCCGGTGGAAGGCCGCATGCGCCTGTCGGTCCTTGACCAGCCTGGCTTCGGCGTGACGCTCAATCCGGATTGCCAGTTGCACCGACCTTATCACCGCGAAAGGAGCACGCCATGAACATGCCCCGCAACGCCTTCAAGGCCGCGCTCACCTCAACACAGCCCCAGTACGGTATCTGGGCCGGTTTCGCCACCGGCTATGCCGCCGAGATCATCGCCGGCACCGGTTACGACTGGATGCTGATCGATGGCGAACACGCGCCCAACACCGTACCCAGCATACTCGGCCAGCTCCAGGCCGTGGCGCCCTATGCCACCGCGCCGGTGGTGCGGGCGGTGACTGGTGACGCCAACCTGATCAAGCAGTTGCTGGATGTCGGCGCCCAGACCCTGATGATTCCCATGGTCGAAACCGCCGAACAGGCCCAGGCCCTGGTACGCGCCATGCGTTATCCGCCCCATGGCATTCGTGGCGTGGGCGGCGGCCTGACCCGCGCCACTCGTTGGGACGGTGTGGCGAACTACCTCACCACCGCCCATGAAGAACTGTGCCTGATCGTCCAGGTGGAATCGCGCACGGGCGTGGAAAACGTCGAAGCCATCGCTGCCGTCGAGGGCGTGGACGCGGTGTTCATCGGCCCCGCCGACCTGTCCATCGGTCTCGGCCATGCAGGCAACCCGGGACATCCCGAGGTACAGGAGCGCATCCGGCACGCGGTCGACGCCACCCTCGCGACGGGCAAGGCCTGCGGCATCCTGGCGCCCAACGAAGCCGATGCGCGTCGTTATCAGGCTTGGGGCTGCCAGTTCATTGCGGTGGCCATCGACATCAGCCTGCTGCGCCAGAGCGCCCAGGCTACCCTCGCCCGCTATCGCGAACCTGCCACCGTCCAAGCGCCGTCGCGCACTTACTAAAAGGAGCCTGCCATGTCATCCGTTCCTGTGTTCCAGAACTTCATCAACGGCCAGTTCACCCACAGCGAAGCACACCTGGACGTGTACAACCCGGCCACCGGTGCATTGCTGTCCCGGGGCCCGGCCTCCACCGCCGCCGATGTCGATCAGGCCTTGGCTGCCGCCCGCGCCGCGCAGAAAGCCTGGTCGGCCAAACCGGCCATCGAACGCGCCGGTCACCTGCGACGCATCGCCGGCAAACTGCGGGAGAACGTTGCGCACCTGGCGCGCACCATCACCCTGGAACAAGGCAAGACCAGCGCCCTGGCCGCAGTGGAGGTGAACTTCACCGCTGACTACCTCGACTACATGGCCGAGTGGGCCCGGCGCATCGAAGGCGAAATCATCACCAGCGACCGCCCCGGGGAAAACATCTTCCTGTTCCGCAAGCCCCTGGGTGTGGTGGCCGGCATCCTGCCGTGGAATTTTCCGTTTTTCCTGATCGCTCGCAAAATGGCCCCGGCCCTGCTGACCGGCAACACCATTGTCATCAAGCCCAGCGAAGAAACCCCGAACAACTGCTTCGAATTCGCCCGGTTGGTGGCCGAAACCGACTTGCCGCCCGGCGTGTTCAACGTGGTGTGTGGCGACGGCCAGGTGGGCGCGGCCTTGAGTGGTCACAAAGGCGTGGACATGATCAGCTTTACCGGCAGCGTTGATACCGGCTCGCGGATCATGACGGCGTCGGCGCCGAACATTACCAAGCTCAACCTGGAACTGGGCGGCAAGGCCCCGGCCATTGTGCTGGCGGACGCTGACCTGGCGTTGGCGGTCAAGGCGATTCGCGACTCACGGATCATCAACACCGGTCAGGTCTGCAACTGTGCCGAGCGGGTCTACGTGGAGCGCAAGGTCGCCGATCAGTTCATCGAACGCATCAGCGCGGCCATGTCCGCCACCCGTTACGGCGACCCGCTGGCCGAGCCCGATATCGAGATGGGCCCCTTGATCAACCGCCATGGCCTGGACAGCGTCGAGCGCAAAGTGAGAACCGCCCTGCAGCAAGGTGCCAGCCTGATCAGCGGAGGTCGCGTGGCAGACCGCCCCGACGGTTTCCACTTCCAACCCACCGTGCTGGCCGGTTGTAACGCCTCGATGCAGATCATGCGCGAGGAAATTTTCGGTCCGGTACTGCCCATCCAGATCATCGACGACCTGGACGAAGCGATCGCCCTGGCCAACGACTGCGACTATGGCCTGACCTCTTCGATCTACACCCGAGACCTGGGTCGCGCCATGCACGCCATTCGAGGCCTGGACTTTGGCGAAACCTACGTCAACCGCGAAAATTTCGAAGCCATGCAGGGGTTCCATGCCGGGGTACGCAAGTCCGGGGTGGGCGGGGCTGATGGCAAGCATGGCTTGTATGAATACACCCATACCCATGCGGTGTACTTGCAAAGCTGACCGGCGATAGAGCCAGATGGGCCGGGATACCCATTGTGGCGAGGGAGCTTGCTCCCGCTGGGCTGCGAAGCAGCCCCCGCTCAATCAACCTGATTCACCGCGTCGCCAGGTTTCAGGGCCGCTTCGCGCCCCAGCGGGAGCAAGCTCCCTCGCCACAATGGTTCTTTCCGATCCCTCAGACCACCAACGTCGCCCATGCCGACACCAGCAGCAACACCGCCATGGTCCGATTGAACCGGCTCATGGCTACAGCGGAACGGCAGAACCTGGCCGCACCGAGGCCCAGATAGGCCCACACGGTCATGCACGGGATGGAAATCGCGAAAAACGCCAGGGACAGCCAGAGCACCCGCACGGTACGGTCAGCCTCGGCGCCGGCAAACACGCTGACCACCGCCAGCGCCATCATCCAGGTCTTGGGATTCACCAACTGCAACCCGGCCGCTCCCGCCAGGCCCAGTCGCGGGCCTTCGGCGGGCCGGTCCGGGTCAATGGCCTGGGCCGGCGCGCTGAAAATCTGCCAGGCCATCCAGCTCAACCAGGCAATGCCGGCCCATGAGAGCAATGTTTGAATCGTGGCATGACGCGCCAGCACGTCCCCCAATCCGGTGCCGACCAGGAGCACCAACAAGGCTGCCGCCGCGCACGCGCCGAGGATGATCGGCACAGTGGTTGCCAGGCCGAAACGCGAGCTATGGCTCAACACCAGGATATTGGTCGGACCCGGGGTGATGGAGGCGACAAAGGCGAACAAGGCAAACGGCAGTAACTGGTCCATGGAGCAACTTCTCGGTGAATGATCGATCGCTTGATCATCCCGATGAAGCCATGGTCAGTCTGGAACAATTGAGCAGCGCTTGCGGTAGTCCGCCGGGCTCAGGCGATAGGCGCGCTGGAACCAGCGGCCCAAGTGACTTTGATCGGCAAAACCGAGCATGGCCGCCACCGCCACGGCACTCTCGCCACGCGCCAGCAGGCGCCGGGCGCGGGCCAGGCGCAACTGGATCAGATAAGCATGGGGCGCCAGGCCGAATGCCGCCTTGAACGCACGGGTCAGGCGAAAGCGATCCACGCCGGTGACCTGCGCCAAGTCATCCAGGCCGATGTCTTCGCTCAGGTGACTGTGCAGATAATCCCGGGCCTGCTGCGCCACCAATGGCAGCCGTGGATCCGGGTTGATCCGCGCCCGCCAGTGCAGGTGTTGGGTCAGGTTGGCCAACAGCGTATCGAGGGCCGTCTGGCGCACGATGCGGATCTCCTGCTCGTGCAGGCTCTGGAAGGCCATGGCCGTGGCACTCGCCAGCCGCGCATCGTCCGTCAGGGTGGCGGCAAACCCCAACTGGGCGTTGTCCGGCGCCACGTCGAACAAGGAACGCAATTCGCGCTCCAGCCATTGAGGCTCCAGGTACAACGTGCGGTAGGTAAACCCGTGGTCGTGGGGGGCATTGCCGTCATGCAGCTCGCCGGGCTCGAGCAGAAACACTTTGCCCGGCGTACTGTTGTGCTGCTGGCGGCGGCAATGAAACTGCTGCACGCCCTGCTCTGTCACGCCCACCAGATAGGTGTCATGCCAGTGGGGGTCATAGGCATGCCCCTCGAAATGCGCGCGCACGGTCTCGATACCGGACGTGGCGTCCTGCTTGAGATCGATCCAGTTGCGCGCTGCCATGCCCTATCCCGCTTGGTGAATGTGCTCTTGGCAGATTAACGGCTGATGAGGAGAGTGTCTGGAAGATTTGTGCAAACCTTGTGGCGTTCGGGTTTGCTCACGATGGTGTTCGGTCTGTAGATGCGTCTGTAACCGACCCACCGCTATCACGAGCAAGCTCCCACAGGTTTATAGCCGCCTCAGGAATCCGGAGTAATCACCGGCAACACCGTCTCTACCGCCAAACGAGCCAATTCAGCATCCTGCTCAGCCTTGACCCCAGAAACCCCGATGGCACCGATGCACTGGCCGTCATGGTGAATGCTCACCCCACCTTCAAGCATGCCCTGCACGTGCGGAGCGCTGAGAAACGCGTAACGACCACCATTGATCATGTCTTCGAAAACCTTGCTATCACGCCGCCCCATGGCGGCCGTGCGGGCTTTTTCGGTAGCGATATAGGCCGACAACGGCGAGGCATCGTCCAGGCGCAGCAGCCCCAACGGGTGGCCTCCGTCGTCTACCACACAGATCGACACCGCCCATTCCCGCTGGTGCGCCAGATCTTTGGCCGCTACCAGCAACATGGCAACGTCTTGTTCAGTGAGTGCCGCTTTGGTTTTCATGGATCACTCCGTGCTGTGTAACAGGAAGCCCGCAGATATAGCCTGCGGGCCAAAAACCAGCCTCGAACCTCATTCGCCGTAGATATCGAAGTCAAAGTACTTCTGGCGAATCCGCTCGTAAGTGCCGTTGGCGCGAATGGTCGCCAGTGCCTGATTGAAGCGGCCCGCCAGCGTATCGTTCTTGCGTACCGCAATGCCGATGCCGGTGCCGAAGTATTGTTCCTCGGTGAAATTGGGCCCGACAAATTCGAAATCATTGCCCTCGGGACGCTTGAGCAGGCTCTCGTCGATCACCACCGAACTGGCCATGGTCGCGTCCAGGCGCCCGCCCAGCAAGTCGAGGAATATTTCGTTCTGCGAACCATAGCGCACTACCTCGGCGCCCGCCGGGGCAAAGTGATCGGTGACATAGCGATCGAAGTTGGTGGCCCGCTGCACGCCGATCCGCTTGCCGTTGAGTTGTGCCGGAATATCGTTGATGCCGCTGCCCTTGCGAAACACCAGGCGCGCCGGGATTCGGTAATAGCGATCAGTGAAGTCCACCGACTTCAATCGCTCGGGGGTGATGGACATGGAGGAAATCACCGCGTCGACCTTCTTCACCTTGAGCGCTGGAATCAAACCGTCGAATTCCTGTTCCTGCCAGACACAACGGACCTTCATCTCGGCGCAAAGTGCCTGGCCGATGTCGTAGTCGAAACCGACGATGGCGTTGTCCGGAGTTTTTGAGGCGAATGGTGGATAAGCCGCCTCAATACCGATGCGCAACGATGATTCGGCGGCTTGCAGGCTCGTGCCGAAAGCCAGCAGCGAGACGAGACCCAGTTTCAAGGCGATGCGTTTAACGTTCATTCATTTGCTCCAGGTGCGATGTTATTGATTTCGGGCACTGCGCAGAAGTCGCCCGTTATGGCAGCAGCAATGTGAACAAGCCCGGGCGGTGGCTCTGGTGGTCGCCTGCCCGGTGACAGCACAACGGTGATCCGGCCGACGGCCTCAGACCGCCGCCGTGACAATCAGCTCCAGCAAAATCTCCGGGTCGTCGAATGCCACCTGGGCCGTGGCCCGCGCTGGCGTCTGCGTGGCATCGAGCCACTCGCTCCACATTGCGTTCATCGCAGCGAAATCCCGGCCCATGTCTTTCATCCATATCTGCACATTGAGCAGCCTGTGCTTGTCGCTGCCCGATGCGGCCAGCAGCTCATCGATCCGCTGCAGCACCTGGCGGGTCTGGCCCTCGATGTCCTGGCTGCAATCGGCGGCCACGACACCGCTGAGCCAGGCCACGCTGTTGTGCACGACGCTACGGCTCAGGCGTGGGTTGCTTTCGATGCGTTGAATACTCATGAAGGTTCCTCGAGGGAAAGACGCTCACCGGCCAATTGGGCGAGCGTGATGGGTTTGAGGGGTGAACGGATGCGGTAATAGCCCACCTCGGCGGGTGCGACGTGGCGGCGTTCGGCAATGATTTCAGTGACGCTCAGACCGCATTGGCGCCCCTGGCACGGGCCCATGCCGCAACGGCCGAAGGCCTTGGTCTGGTTGGGGCCCAGGCAACCCAGGTCGACGTAACGGCGAATGTCGCCAGCGCTGACCTCTTCGCAGCGGCATACCGTGACGTCATCAGCGGGGATACGATTCTGGGGCCGGGGGCGATACAGGGTGTCGAGCAGCGGCCGTGCGGCGCGGGCGCGGCGTAACAGCTGCTGCAGGGCGCGCGCGCGCGTCGGCTGGCCGGCGATTGTCAATGCGACCAGGCGCCCCTCCAATTGCGCCACCTGGGCACCGCCGATGGCACCACCGTCACCGGCGATAAAAATGCCCGGCGCGCTGCTTTCACCCCATTGATTGCGATGCGTAATCCAGCACAGTTGCTGTTCGTTCCAGTCGTGCTCCAGGCGCAATGACCAACTGACCTGGGTGTTGGGCACCACGCCTTGATGCAGCAGAACCAAATCGGCGCGAATGCGCCGCGAGCGGCCTTGACTGTCGAAACTCAAGGCGCAGGCCCGATCCGTGCCTTCAACCTGCAGGTTGCGCGCGCCGCAAAAATGCCGGACGCCGGCACGCTTGAGCTCGGTCAGCAGCTTCAGTCCTTTGAGCAGATCACGCCAGCCGCGCAATGCACCGGGAACTTCCCGCCAGGCACGCAGCAGATCGCTCCGATGGCTGGTATCCACCAGGGCCTCAAGCGCGACGCCTGCACGCAGGTATTGCACCGCCAGCAAGTAGAGCAATGGACCACACCCGGCCAGCACCACTGGCGTGGCCGGCACCATGGCAGCGCTCTTGAGCAGAATCTGCCCGGCCCCGGCGGTCATGACGCCCGGCAGGGTCCAGCCAGGAATCGGCATCGGCCGTTCGAAGGCCCCCGTGGCAATCAACAGATGGCGCCCTTGCAAGACTTCTGCACGCCCCTCGAACAGGTAGTGCACCTGACGCTGCGGCGTCACCTGCCAGATGGCTGCGTTGGGCAGATAGCGGGCACCGCATTGCAGAAAGTCGGCGGCCAATTTTGCCCCGGCCACGTAGTCGTCACCCAACACGGCGCGGCGGCGAGCGTCAGCCTGGAGCACCTGGCGATATATCTGTCCGCCTGGGCTGGCCTGCTCGTCCAGCACGACGACCGACAGGCCGTGGGCCCTGGCTTCGAGCGCAGCGCTCATTCCCGCCGGACCAGCGCCGATGATGATCAGGTCGATGATTGCATTACTCATCGCCGCCCTCCTGCCATGGTGCCAGGCACGCGGCTCCGCGTTGGCGCCGCACGCGCATGCCGGAACTCACCGGCACCAGGCAAGCCTGGGCATTGGCTTGTCCATCCACTTCCACCAGGCATTCGAAGCACACACCCATCATGCAATAAGGGGCGCCGGGGCGACCGTTGATCGCGCTTTCGCGGGTGTGGCGAATGCCACAGGCCAGCAGCGCCGCCGCCAGGGATACCTCGGCGGGCACTGTGAGCGGTCTGCCTTCAAATTCGATCTGCACGGTGTGATCTCCCGAGGCCAGCGGCCGGAACAGACTGTCAGCCGACATGGCGCACCTCTGCTTGCAGGTTGAAACGCTGCAACCCGAATGGCTTCACCGCCGGCTCATCGAATTCCCCGGCGATCCAGGGCACCAAGCGCAAGGCATGGGCGGCAGCCAGCGTCACGCCGCTGTGGCAACTGATAATCGACAGCCCCGGGCAGCCTTGGGGCATTTCGTATATCGGAAAGCCATCGGCACTCATCACCCGCAGCGCCCCCCAGGCCCGCACCACTCGTACCTGGCCCAGCCGCGGAAAACACTGCACCGCGCGCCGGGCAATAGCCGCCATGACCTGGCTGCCGGTGCCGTCATCGAAGCCCGTTGACTCGTGGGAATCACCCAATTGCAGCGTGCCCTCGTCGGTCTGGCGGACATAGGTAGTGGGGTACTGCAGAAAAGGCTCAAGCCGCTCGGTGACCAGAATCTGCCCACGGTTCGGCTGCACCGGCACGTCCAACCCTACCCTGGCCCCCAACGCCCGATTGCCGAGGCCAGCGGCCAGCACCACCTGGCGGGCAGCCCAGCGCTGCTCTCCTGCCCGCAGTTCGAAGCCCGTGGTGCCCGCGTCGATGGCCTCGACGTGATGGCCGTTGATGAGCTTGACCCCGCGAACCTGGCAGGCGGCATAGAGCGAGCGCAGCAGCTTGAGCGGGTTGACGTGGCCGTCCATGGGCGAGAAACAGCCGCCCACGACATCAGGCCCAACGCCGGGCAAGCGGGCGCGCAGTTGCGCGGCGTCCAGCAGTTCAAAGGGGTAGTCGCCAGCAAAGGCGTCACGCAACCAAGCCAGCCGATGACTTTCCTCGGCCATTTCCGCGTCGCTCAGGCACAACTGGAAGCCACCCTGTTGGCGTAGATGGACATCGATGCCGGTATCGGCTTGCAACGCCGCGGCGAATCGAGGCCAGAGCGCCACCGATTCCCGCGTCCACCGGGCATACGGGCTCATGCGGTAGCCCTTGCCCTGCACCCAGAGCAAACCAAAGTTGCCCCGGGCGGCGCGAATAGCGTCATCGCCCTCGTCGAGCACGCTCACCTGGCGCCCGAGCAAGGCCAGTCCATAGGCGATGGACATACCCACCAGGCCACCCCCTACGACAATGACATCAGTTTTTGACATGGTTTTCGGATCGCTGTTTTCGGCGCCACTGATTCAATCAGACGCCGGCCCATGGCTGGTTCAAGTGCTTTCTGTCGATCCTAGGGCGATGACAGCGCCTTGAAAAATGCTTTATTTTGGCAACCTCATGTCTTTTTGTTATGGGTGGATCCGAGCTATGAATCTCCGTCAGTTGGAAGCCTTTCGCGCCGTGATCCTGGGCCAGACCGTGACGCGGGCTGCCGAAATGCTGCACATCTCGCAGCCGGCGGCGACCCGACTGATCGCCAGCCTGGAAGAGGACATCGGCTTCAGCCTGTTCGACCGGGTCAAGGGGCGGCTGCAACCCACCGCCGAGGCCATGACCCTGTACCAGGAAGTGCAGCGTTCGTTGTTGGGGGTGGAACGCATTGCGCGTACCGCCCAGGACATCCGCACGCTCAAGCGCGGTTCACTGCACATTGCCTGCGCACCGGCCATGGGGTTGTCATTCGTGCCCCGGGCGATTGCTGCGTTCATGGCCGAACACGATCAAGTGCAGATATCGCTGGTGGTGCATTCGTCCCGGGAAGTCGTGGACCTGGTGGTGGGCCAGCGCTGCGACCTGGGCCTGATCGTGCTGCCCAACACGTACCCCAGCCCTCGTGCCGAAAAATTGCTGGCCACGCGCATGCTCTGCGCCCTGCCCGCCGGCCATCGCTTGCAGGACCAGGCGACGATCCGCCCGGAAGACTTGCAGGGCGAACCGTTCATTTCCTACCCGCAGTCGATTGCCTCACGCCAGCACATCGATGCGATCTTCGCCGCCCATGGCATAGACCGCGAACTGCGCCTGGAAACCCAGCTCTCGCTGCCCATGTGCGCGTTCGTCGAACAGGGCCTCGGCGTGGCGTTGGTGGATGCCATCAGCGCCGTCGAGTACCGCGGCCAGGGCATCGTCTTCCGTGCCTTCGAACCGGCGATAGAAATGGACTTCAGCATGCTTCTGCCCGTCCAGGGGCCGGTTTCCAAGCTGCAAGCCAGCTTTCTGGAGCACATGCAGCGGTTCATCGAAGCGCAGGTGCCGGCGGCCTATCGGTTCTGATGTGACCGCCAATCGCCCACTAATGGATCCACTGATCAGATAAATTGGTCATTTACGCCGCAATACCGTTGACAACGAAATTAGTTAAGAGAGTTAATGGATCCACAGACAAGAACAACATCCGCCTGGAGATCCCTCATGTACCCCAAAAATGCCTGGTACGTTGCCTGCACCCCCGATGAAATCGCCGACAAGCCCCTGGGTCGCCAGATCTGTGGTGAGAAGATGGTTTTTTACCGGGGGCATGAAGGCAAGGTCGCGGCGGTGGAAGACTTCTGCCCCCATCGCGGCGCCCCGCTCTCCTTGGGGTATGTCGAAAACGGCAACCTGGTGTGCGGCTATCACGGCTTGGTGATGGGCTGCGACGGCAAGACCGTCGAGATGCCGGGGCAACGGGTGCGAGGCTTCCCTTGCAACAAGACTTTTGCAGTACAGGAACGGCATGGGTTCATCTGGGTCTGGCCCGGAGACCAGGCGCAGGCCGACCCGGCGCTGATCCATCATCTGGAATGGGCTGAAAGCGATGAATGGGCCTACGGTGGCGGCCTGTTCCATATCCACTGCGACTATCGCCTGATGATCGACAACCTGATGGACCTGACCCACGAAACCTACGTCCACGCCTCGAGCATCGGCCAGAAGGAAATCGACGAGGCGCCGCCAGTGACCACGGTCGATGGCGATGAAGTGGTCACCGCCCGGCACATGGAAAACATCATGGCCCCGCCGTTCTGGCGCATGGCCTTGCGCGGCAACAATCTGGCCGATGACGTGCCGGTGGATCGCTGGCAGATCTGCCGTTTCACCCCGCCCAGCCATGTGCTGATCGAAGTCGGCGTGGCCCATGCCGGCAACGGCGGTTATCACGCCGCGCCGCAATTCAAGGCGTCAAGCATCGTGGTGGATTTCATTACGCCGGAAACCGAGACGTCGATCTGGTACTTCTGGGGCATGGCCCGGCACTTCCAGCCGCAGGATGAAGCCCTCACCGCGTCCATTCGCGAAGGCCAAGGCAAGATTTTCAGCGAAGACCTGGAAATGCTCGAACGCCAACAGCGCAACCTGCTGGACCATCCGCAACGCAACTTGCTCAAACTCAACATCGACGCAGGCGGCGTACAGTCCCGCCGGGTGCTGGAGCGCTGGATCGCACGGGAACGGGAAGCACAGGCCGGGTTGATCGCCAGCAGCCATCAACCACAACGGGTGGAGCAACGGCCATGATCGAAGTCCAGGTCGCGGCGCGACACAACGAAGCCCTCGATATCTGCAGCTACGAATTGACGCGTGTCGATGGCGAGCCGCTGCCGGCCTTCACCGCCGGCGCCCATATCGATGTGCACTTGCCCGGCGGGCTGATTCGCCAGTACTCGCTGTGCAACCATCCCCAGGAGCGGCACCGCTACCTCATCGGTGTGCTCAAGGATCCGGCGTCCCGCGGTGGTTCGCGCAGCCTGCATGAGCTGATCCAGCCAGGCATGCGTTTGCACATCAGCGAGCCGCGTAACCTGTTCGCTCTCGCCCCGCAAGCCCGGCGCAGCCTGTTGTTTGCCGGCGGCATCGGCATTACGCCGATCCTGTGCATGGCCGAGCATCTGGCCCAGAGCGGTGCCGCGTTCGAGCTGCATTACTGCGCCCGCGCCCGGGACCGCGCGGCCTTTGTCGAGCGCCTGCGCCAGGCGCCTTATGCCGACCGGGTATTCCTGCATTTCGATGAAGAACCGGAAACCCTGCTGGACGCCGCCAGGGTGCTGGCCGCGCCGAGTGACGATGTGCACCTCTACGTCTGCGGCCCCGGCGGGTTCATGCAACACGTCCTCGACACCGCCAAAAGCCAGGGCTGGCAGGAAGCCTGCCTGCACCGCGAATACTTTGCCGCCGCCCCTACCGACACCCGTGCCGATGGCAGTTTTTCGGTCAAGCTGGCCCGCAGCGGCCAAGTGTTCGACGTGCCGGCGGACTGCAGTGTGGTGCAGGCGCTGGAGCGCCATGGCATCGAGATCCCGATCTCGTGCGAACAAGGGGTCTGCGGCACCTGCCTGACCCGCGTGCTGGAAGGTGTACCAGAGCATCGGGACATGTTCCTGACCGAGGCTGAACAGGCCTGCAACGACCAGTTCACGCCGTGCTGCTCCAGGTCGAAAACCCCGGTGCTGGTGCTGGATCTCTGACAACCACCGGAAAACAGGCACCCCAAATCCCGTGGCGAGGGAGCTTGCTCCCGCTCGGCTGCGCAGCACTCGCAAACCAGACAATGCGATTTACCTGAACGATATAGGGCCTGCTTCGCAGGCCAGCGGGAGCAAGCTCCCTCGCCAAAGGGGATGCGTGCTGGCTACACAAATACAGCAGTCATCCGGGCCGTTCACTCCGAACGGAGAATCACCGTCATCCGCTCGTCAGCCAGTGTCGAGCCGAACACTTCGGCATAGCGCAGGGTCGCGTTGGCATGCTCGCGCATGATTGCCTCGGCGCGGCCGCTCTGGCGGTTGATCAAGGCGTCGAACACCGAATGGTGTTGCATATGGGCATAGTTGAAGCGGCGAAATTCGCCGGCCATGTTCTGGCGATCCACAGCCAGGGCGGTGACTGAGGCGAATGGCAGATGATCGTTGCGGGCCAGGGCATCGGCAATCGCCGGGTTGTGGCTGCCTTCGACGATCACCTGGTGAAAGCGCATGTTGAGGTCGTGATAGACCTCCAGGTCGTCCTCGGTCACATAGCCCTTGGCGAACAATTCATCGCCCTGCGCCAGGCATTGCTCGAGTATCGCACGGGCCTCTTCAGATAAACCGTGCTCGGCCGTCTGCCGTGCCGCCAGGCCCTCCAGCACGCCACGCACCTCCACGGCCCCGGCGATCTGTTCGGCACTGACCGAACGCACCTGGAAACCTCGTCCGCCGAAGCGCACCAGCAACCCTTCCTGCTCCAGGGTGCGGAACGCCATGCGCACCGGCATGCGCGATACGCCGAACAACTCGGCCGTGGGTATTTCCATCAGACGCTCGCCAGCGGCCAACTCGCCCGAGGCGATCATCTTGCGCAGCGCAACCAGCACCGTTTGGCCGGGCTTACTCATCCAGGCGATTCCACAGAAAAGAAGCCGTCATAGTAGAAGGCTTGGCGCAGCGTGTCACGGCAAGGCAGTGGCAGCCAGGCTGGCCGCCACAGCGGATTGTTCAAACCCCTGCCAACTCGCGCAGCTGCGCCAGGGTCTGTTCGTCCAAGCTGATCCCATGCTCATTGGATTTGCTGCGTTCGCGATGGCGACGGTCTCCCGGCAAGCGCCGCAACCCGACGCCATGCATCTGCCTGACCAGTTCCTGGCTGCGCTCGGCAAAGTTTTGCCCGGCGGTCTTGCTCGGGTCGATCACGATCAACAACTGACCGGTCCACGGGGTCTTGGCACCCGGATGGTTGTGCCAGTCGAACTCGAAGGAAAAATTGCCGCCAGTCAGGGCTGCCGCCAGCAACTCGACCATCATCGACAGCGCCGAGCCCTTGTGTCCGCCAAAAGGCAAGAGCGCTCCACCTTCGAGAATCGCCTTGGGGTCCCGGGTCGGCTGGCCGAGGCTGTCCACGCCCATTCCTGGTGGCAACAACTCGCCCTTGCGTGCAGCAATCTGTACGTCGCCGTGGGCAATGGCGCTGGTGGCGAGGTCGAAGACAATCGGCTCACCGTCAGCCCGTGGTGCGGCGAAGGCAATGGGGTTGGTGCCGAACAATGGGCGGTCCGCGCCATGGGGCACCACACACGTCATGCTGTTGACCACACTCAACGCCACCAGGCCTTCATAAGCGAACGGCTCGACATCCGGCCAGAGGGCGGCAAAGTGATGGGAGTTGCGAATGGCCAGGACGGCGATACCGGCACTGCGGGCCTTCGCTACCAGCAACGGACGCGCTGCGGCCAGGGCGGGCTGGGCGAACCCGTTGCAGGCGTCCACCGCGACAAACCCTGAAGCGACGTCCTCGACCATCGGCACGGCCTTGCCGTTGACCCACCCGCTGTCGAGTGTCGAGACATAACCGGGAATGCGAAACACCCCATGGCTGTGGGCGCCGTCGCGCTCGGCCCCGGCGCAGTTTTCAGCCAGGCACCGAGCGACTTCGGTCGACGTGCCATGACGCAGGAAAATTTTCTCCAGCAAGCTCACCAGAGCATCGAAAGACAAGGTGCAAGAAGCGGCATGATCGGATGGCACAGACATCTGAAGCTCCAGAATGATTGTTGGAGGTAGCAACAGCGTAAAGGGACCCGCCGGGGGATTAAACACCGGTTCAGGCGCGCACTGTCAATCCTTGTCCACGGCATCTGCCCGGCCTGGCAGGTCGAAAACCAGCATGCAGTAACTATGTACCACCTTGGCTCTTTCATCGTTGCCTAGTCTGGCGGCTTCCTCCACGTTCGCGCCGCTTTGAGGCGCCCCGATCGAGAAGCAACGATGCTCACTGAAACCACGCCACTTTTATTTCCCGAGGTATTGCACGCCCATCGCCTGGACGAATTGACCGCAACCCACGGACTGACGCAGGCAGACCTCGACTGGTTGCAGCACATCGCCCTGCCCGAGCACACCCAGCGCGCAGCGCAGACACCCCCGATGTTCGCCGAAACCATTCTGTTGCAAGCCGATGAAAAACCGCCCATTGCACTGGCCGGCTGCTTTGTCCTCAGCACCTCGTCGAACAGCAGCAAAACCAGCACCCACCCGGCGTTCCTCTACACGCCAAGTGGCGGCATAAAAAAGTTCGACAACCTGGCATCCCTCGAAGCGCAGATTGACCGGATGCGCCGGGACACTGCGCAACGCGACGACCTGTTTCGTCTCTTGTCGATCTCCCAACGCAGCGAACTGAACAGTACCACCGACATCCGGCAGACCCGGCAACTCATCGAAGAGGATGTTTTCAAGACCCAGCTCGAATCCATCGAGCACGCCCAGCGTCTCAATGCCCTGGCCATGGTGAATGAACTGATCAAATTGCCCTCGTTAAGATCGATGCTTGACCAGGTATTGAACGAGGCGCTGCCAGACCTGGATCATCGACAGATCCGCGTGGCCTTCAGCAAGGGGGCTTACCCAGGAAATCCAAGGGCCATCCAGGTGACCGAAAGCCTTCCACTGAGCGATGCCATCCTGGGCTATTTCCATCATCAGGGCTGGCCTGTCGGGCATGACATCGATCTGACTCACCCGGGTACGCCCGCATCGTCCTACAGCCCGCAGCGATGGGAAAACATCATAAAAAACATTGCCAGGAAACTGATTCCAACGCTTATCGGTTGCATCGATGCCTTTTGGGAGAACACGACGACCCACTTTTATATGTCTCGGCGCAAACTGCTTTCCCAAGTCATCCACGACAGACTCTGGGCAACCATCCTGGTCGAGCGGGAAAAAAGACAACTGACGGAGGAACAAAGTCGTGAACTGCTCCGATTGTTCAGGCCCTCGCGCCGGGACGAAGCACTGCTGTTCATCGAAACGATTCGCCTCTGGGAATATGAGCCGCACTTTGTAGAACTTGCAGGCTCCTTGATGATCAGCGCCAAAGGCAACTATCTCTACACCCCCATGCAGGGTCTTCAGAAGATAGACAACCCTCCAGGTTTCAAGGCTGCGCTGTTCGGTCACCCCGCAAGCACCGCACAAAAGGAAGCGCTCTATAGCCTGCTGAGCCTGGAAGAGCGCAACCGTTTCCTGCGCTTTGACGAACCACAGATTTCGGGCAAGCCGCTGGATTTGCCAGTGTCCGAATCCCTGGCGAACGCCATCATCGAAAAACAGAAGAATAACTTTCATTACGCACTGGAAATGTCTCGCCAGGGCGATGTCGACATCCACGCGCTCATCGACAAGGCGCTGGATATACGCACCTTCATCAATAAAAGCCTGTTGGACCCGCCTACTGCCGGACACTGGGGGACTCATCCCGCTTTTCATGGAAGTCTGCGCCCGTCCAACTTCATGGCTGATCAGATGCAAAGAAAGGTCAAGAGCTACACCGATGTCGAAGCCGCTTTCGATAGCCTCTTTACCCGGTTGCCGACCTCCCACAACGTTTCGCTGCACAATGGGCTCAGGCAATTACTGGCTGAACTGACCAATGTTTTTTCCTTGGGGATACGGGCCGAGGCCGAACTCAGGGAACTTAACGCGAGCCTGCCGGCGATTGCCAATGACCTGATCAGAACGGTTTTTGCCTACGATTCAGAATACCCGGACCGTGCCCAACGGATCGGCGTCAGGGGCTTCCGGCCGGATGTCTATTCGTTGACGCTGGCCTGTAGCGAAGAAGACCGAACGGTTTATCTGCCCCTTGCCAACTGCTTTTTATTAACTGAGCGCGGAGGCCTCGATACCCCCTATTCGGGCATGGCCATCCTGTGGACGCCCGCCGATGGCTTGCAGGCGTTTTCGTCCGTAGATGTTGCGACCCAGCAATTGAATCGGCACCTGCTCGATTCCCGAAAACGCTTTGGGTTGCTCGCCAACCTCACCCCGGCCCAACGCCAACCTCATGGACGCTATCAACTCCAGGCATATGAACTGATCGAGGACAACGTGCTGGTGAATCGGATGAGTTCGTTCATCAAACACTTTGAGGCCGAGCATGCTTATCTGAGCACCTTGAAAGCCGGAAGCTGGCAACTGACCGGCAAGGCTCTGTCGAGAAGCCTTCAGGCATTGCTGGACAAAGGCGCGCCGACCAATCTCAAGCGCGCCACCCACATTGCCCGGGCTAATAAGCAGCAACAGCAACTCCCCGCCTGGCTCGGTACAGCGGCACTTGACGATCAACGCCTGCACGTCGAGTTGCTTGAGCAATATAAAAACAGCGTGTTCGATGGCAAGGACTATCTGGACGGTATCGAGCCGCTGCGCACCTATGTGCGTAATAAATTGAAAGCACTGCTGAGCGCACGCTTCGCTGCAAACAACCTTGACCCCGACACCCTCCAGATCACACCAAACCTCGCCATAGTCGGACCGGCCAGTTCGCTAACCGACTTCGCCATGCATCACATCGAAGTGACCCGGGAGGGCTTCAAGGTTTCTTCAACGTCCACGCAGAAATTGCCGGACGGCCTGAACGAGATCACCGTCAGGCAGATGCTGTCCTCGTTGAATATCTCGACCGATTTTAAAAATCAGGTGGCGCAGAAACTGTCCGGCCCCACTGCGCAGGCCCGGCAAAGAAAAACGGCCTTCCGCCAACAAATGCCCTGGCAGTTGCTGCAATACGCTCACGCACGTTATCTGCAACAACACCTTTCCCCCTTGGCCTTTGATTTGATTCGTCAGGTGGTGGACATGCCCGATGCTGTCGCTCGCAAAGCCGTTGACGGTGCCAACGCGTTTATTCGCCCGCTGGAATTGATCAAGACCGGTGGTGCAGTGCCGGTCAAAGCGCAAGGGCTCTACTTGATCGGCTCGAGCGTCGATGCGACAAGTCCTCAGGTCCTGTATTCGCCCTACCACGAGGGGGAGCACTTCATCGAATTCAAGGATGAAGCGAGCGTCATTGCCGCATTCAATACGCCAGGGATACTTCAGAACCTGCTGATTCGCCGGCTTCCCGAGCACCAGCAGGCCACATTCAGGCACCTGTTCGCCGCCACCGTCGGGCAGCGATCGGAAATCACCCTGGCCTCGAACCCTATCCAGACCAACCTGTTCGACACATTGTTCGACGACAACGCAGCATTGTTATCGGACATGCTGAGCGCACAAACCAATGAAAAACGACAGTTTGACTGGGAAACGGTCCTGCACCTGTTCAGCTCCGGCATCAAGTCAGTGGGGAGGCAACTGTCGGGCAAACTGACTTTTATCGAAACGCTTTGGGAAAGCTACCAGGACTTCAAGGCTTCAGCCGAAGCGTTGCAGCAGCATGACTGGAAAACAGGCCTGCACGATTTTATCGCCGGCGCTGCCGAGATGGTGTCGCTGGGCCTGATGAATCGCGAGGATACATTCGGTCTTCTCGATCCCATTGAACCGCTTTCGCAAGGCGCTACGTTGGCCAATCGCTGGAAGGACATCGCTTCCACCGCCCGGATCCGAACCGACTTGAGCGTTTTCGAGGCCATGGGTATCAGCCTGTCGGACCTGCAACCAGACCTGATCGACGGCACCTACAAGGCACTGGAAAACGGCAGGCTTTATATCCCCCTTGCCGGCAAAGTCTTCCAAGTAGCGAAAGCCGGCCAAACCTGGCGAATCGTGCATGAGCACGCAGAGGGGCCGTTATTGAGAAAGTCGCCTGACGGCCGGACATGGGAACTCGATCCACAACGCCAGACCATACGCTTTGGCAAAGCCGGATCGAAAATGGCCGTCACCTACAGCGACTTCAAGGCCAAGGGCTCACTGAATATCGAAGCAAAGGGCATGGCTGAGATACGCAGGAAATATCCGCACCGTGCAAACGCAATTGTGCAGGCACTGGAGACCGCGAGGTTCTATTCATTCAACGCCCTTCACAACCTTGATCAATTCAAGCGACAACCACTTGCGGGCGCTCGGCTGGATAATTTCATGAGATTGTTTTTTGGGGTCGACAGCGTCGACGCTCGTCTTATCAGCAAGATAGAGACGGCGATCTCGCCCATATGCCGGGCATTGGCCGATCCATCCTGGGCGCAACAGAATGCCGACCGCATCGTGATCGGCAACCTCAAGCACCTGGAAGATCGAGCAACCGCCTTCGTACTCGAGCCGGCAGCCGTCGGCAGAATCTATATCACGCAGTTTTTCTTCGACATGGGCTTGGATTGGTACAAGGCCGTCGTACCTGAGTTCTTCAATGTCGATGCGCATGCCCAGGGAGCGACCCTCATCCACGAAATTTCCCATCAGTTGTTCAATACGTTCGACATCATCTACCTGGACGCCGCACTGCCATTTCTCGATTTGATTTCAACAGCGACTTACGCCGGAAAGTTGCGATACGACGAGCAAAGGGACCTGCAACTCAACGGGCTTTCATTGACCACACCAAAGTCAAAACTGTTCACGCAGTGGGACAGCACGGATAACACTTACAAGAAGCTGGAGCTGTTGCCTGGATACAGTCAAATCACCCGGGAAATCCTGAAGATTACTGGCGCCAGAACCATGGATAACGCTCGCGATGATTTTCTCGATTCGATTTTGCCGGACAAGCGCATCGACGTCATACTTCGCAACGCCGACTCGCTCACACTCTTGATCTGTGAATTGGGACGCCAACTCGACCCCACTCCACCACGGAAAACTACCGTGCCATGAACGGTTTGGGTGGTTGATCTTTTTTTCACGCAATGTATGCGACGGTAGGCGACAACGAGTGTTTGAGTAAAAAAACAGGCGATTGATGCGTAAACGCCATGACGGTTGTTCTCGGCAGCTCATGCCGAAGGTTAGAATGCGGCAAACCAGGAAGAGTCAATGACCGAACATCCCCTCTCGGAAGCCGAATACGACGCCATTACCGATGCCGCTGCCCATTGGTGCATGCGTTTGCATGCCGCCGATTGCACCCATGCCGAACGGCAGGCGTTCAAGCAATGGCACGATGCCGATCCCCTGCATGCTTTCGAATACGAAGCCATGCTGGAGATCTGGGCTGTTGCCGATCATCTGCCGCGTGTCGAGTCAACGCCGACGGCTCCAGCACGCCGCACCCAGTCGCGTTGGAGCCGGTTGGCGGTCGCCGCTGCGGTGTTAGTAGTGGGCACGCCCCTGGCTGCTTACACCGGCTGGAATCTGGGCTGGGTTGCCAATTCCTACCAGCGCTTCGAAGCGGGCGCCAGCGTACGTCATGTCACCCTGGGTGACGGCAGCCAGGTCGAACTCAACCTGGGCAGTGAGCTGGTATTTGCCAACTACAAAAACGAACGCCGGGTGACGCTGAAAAAGGGTGAGGCGTTTTTTGACGTCAGCCATGACAAACAGCACCCGTTTGTCGTTCGGGCTGGCCAAGGCCAGGTGCGTGTGACCGGTACACGTTTCAACGTATGGATGTACCAGGACCAGGTACGGATCACGCTACTGGAGGGCTCGGTGAGGGTGACCAGCAACCAGGCACTCAGCCGTGACGGCCTGCCGCTTTTCCCGGGCATGCAGGCCAGCTACAAGGCAGGCGACCAACAACCGCAAGTTCATGAGACAGATGCCAATGACAGTTCGCTGGCCTGGCGCAACGGCAAACTGGTGCTGGATAACCTTGCCCTGAGCGATGCACTGCCGCTGATCAACCGCTACCTCGACCGGCCTGTCATGTTGGCCGACAACAGCACCGGGGGCCTGCGTATCGGTGGTGTCTACAACATCAGCGAAGTGCAAAACCTGGTGCCTTCGCTGCCGAAAGTGCTGCCGGTCTACCTGACCCAGAACAAGGACGGCAACCCGGTCCTCAATTCCATCGGGCAACGACCAGCCACTCACTGACAGCTTTTCTCTGTGGGAGCCTAGCTTGCTCGCGATAGCCCGGGTCAGCTTGCCTCGACGTTGAATGCGCCGCCCTCATCGCGAGCAAGCTCGCTCCCACTGGGGATTTGTGTTGGCCGGGAAATCACAGGCTGGCACCGATCCTATGTGTGGAAGCGAGCTTGCTCGCGAAGGCGGTGGATCAGTCTACATTCAGTTTGAATGTGACCGCTCACCAGCGGCTATTGCGTCGCCACCCTGCCCGTCTCATCACGCTCGCGGATAATCAACGCTTGATAGTGCGGATCGGCCTTGATCTGCTGTTCAGTGAATGGCAGCACACTCCACTGCTTCTGCGAAAAGGCCTGGGTCTGGTCCGCCGAATATGGCGATGCCGGGTCGCTGGAGAGGGAGAATGCCAGCAACCCCTGGGCCTGCGGACCGTTGCCGTCAAACGTCACCACTTGCAGATAACTGGTCCCGCTGACCACCTCCCGCTTGCCGTCCGCCCCGGGCACACTCTGGATCGCGTTGTAGATGCCCAGCTCCCCGGGACCGCCGTGAATCGGTGTCTGTCGGCTGCCGCTGCTGGCCACCTGGACGTCTTGCCATTGGCTGTCCTTCGACAAGCCGGCGACCTTCACCGTCTCCACCGAAGCCAGCATGGCATCGCGCACGGCCTTGAGTACCGCTGGCCGCTCAATCGCCAGGCCACGCGGTGTGTGTTGCGGGTCTTTGGGGTCGAACGCGACGCGCCATGAATCCGGCACCGCCTGCAAGCGGTCCATGATGTGCTGGAAATGCACGAACCCCAGGCCGCTATTCAGGCCGGCCTTGCGATCCCACGCCTTGAGGCTGGCACACGCCTCGACCAATGCCGAAGCATCAGCCCCCAGGTCACCGGCGCACACGCCGAGCAGGTCCGGCATCACTTGGTCAGCCAGGTAAACCTGATCGTCCATGACCATGCGCTGCAAATCCTCGATCTTCACCGGCCCGCTCTTGGCCAATTGGCCCATCCGGTCCAGCGCAAAACGCGCCCGCAGTCCCAGGGGCTGGCCTTGCTGACTGATCAATGGGGAGTAACCGGACAGCGGCTGCGCAGGGTTGACCATCCAAGCCGAATCGTTGGAGTTCTGCACGTAATCGCGGCGCAGCAACTGCGGAAGCCTGTCGGCGGCATAGGTGCCTTTTTGCACGGCTTTGGAATCGATGCCCCAGGCACACTCGCTGCGAGAGCCATCCAGCACGATCAGTCGCAACCCAGCCCGGGGATCGCTGCACCGGGCCAGTTTCTCGGCGTCGACGTTCGGCACCACCGACACGTTCATGTAAAGGCTTTGCCCCTGGTCATCCACCGCCAGGGTATTGACCCAGGGAATGCCCTGGATCTTATGGACGGCGTCCTGCAGATCCTTGAGCGTGACCGCCTTGTTCATGGCGTACCACTGCGCCAGCACGCGATCGTTTTCCAGGTTCGCATCCCGCAGGCTGTAGGCGAACCGGTTATCCCAGTCCAACCGGCCAGGCCACTGCACGATCGGGCCGAACTGCGAGCCATAGATCACTCGGGTGACCGTCTGCACCTGTCCATCAGGTTGCTTGTCGTCCACCGCGACCGTCTGCTGACTCATCGGCACAGACTTGCCGTCAAGCAGATAGCGGGTCGGGTCCTTAGGGTCGAGTTGCAGGCGGTATAGGGTGAAGTGTTTCGAGCTGTCGACGGTGTGGGTCCAGGCCAAGTGCTGGCTGAAACCGATATTGATCATCGGCAGGCCTGGCAGCGCCGCGCCCATGACGTCCAGCTTGCCGGGAATGGTCAGGTGCATCTGGTAGAAACGCATGCCGCCCAGCCACGGAAAATGTGGGTTCGCCAGCAACATCCCACGGCCGTTGAACGAGCGCTCGCTGCCGATGGCCAGCGCATTGCTGCCGCGCTCCAGGGCAAAACGCTGCTGCCGAGTGGCGGCGGCCGCGAAACCAGCGACCGGGGTGCCCGCGAGTGCGCTCGCCTGGGGCGGTTGCGCGCCGGCCAGGGCCTCGGCGAATTGACCAACGCCGCCTTCCACCAACAACCGACGGGTCAACTTGACCAGGTCCAGCGCCGTGATCGGCCGCACCCACTCGCTGGCACATTGTTCGGGCAGGCCTTTGGCCTTGCGCTCGACCAGCGCACGGTTGTAGCCCGCCACGTAGCCTTCGACCAGTTGTTGCACTTGAGGCGTCTGGGCCTGCCAGAAACCGGAAACCGCTTGTGGCGTGTTGAGCCAACTGAAGAACAGATCACTGACGCGGTTCTCCCGCTGCTCCACCGTCCTGCGCTCGGGCCCGAAATAGCGCGAGCGCTGGGCATTGACCGTGACGAGTTCATTGGCCAGCAGGCACAGGTTGTCCTGGGCGTAGGCGTAGCCGATGCCATAACCCAGCCCGCGCTCATCCTGCGCCCGGATATGCGGTACGCCAAAACGGGTGCGACGGATCTCGGCACTGGCCTGCTGCCCATCGTCTTGCGCATTGACCACGGGGCTGAGCCCGAGGGCGATCCCCAGAAAAGCGCCTGCGAGGCCAATCCTCGATAACTGCCCGGACATTCTCACATTCACTCCTGATAAAACTTCAGAAACCAGGACGGCCACCGGTGCGACAGAAGACAAACACTCGACCCGCCTGGGAAATCACATGCCGCTTGCTGAACCGGAATGTGCCTCCCTTGAAAACGAACCGGATGAAAAAAAATTAATGGCTGGCAGCCTTTTGAATATGGGGGTTTGACGCAGCAAGGGCATTTTTTTCACATCATGGCCCTCATGATTGTGCGTCCTCGTTCGTCCTATTACAGGAGAGTATCCGTGACCTTTTCTGATCAGGCTGGTAAGGAGTTTTTGCATGCGTAACGCGCAACTGCCCATGGAGGGCAAGCCAAGGGCGACCGGCGTCTCGCTGAGCGCCCCCCACCGTGTATTCGACAGGCCGTCAGAGCGAGGCGGCAATGACCACATCAGACGCTTGCTCAAGAGCTTCGGGCTCAGGACCAGCCTGATTCGTCTCAAAGTCATCGACGCGCTGCTCAAGGCCGCCCAGGAAAACCGCAGCCTGGGCGTGCGCGGGGTGCACAGCCAGTTATTGGGGCTGGACATTCCATTGTCCTTTCTCAGCGTGCGTGAGGTGTTGAAGCGCCTGTGCAGCGAGGGCGTCGTCACCCTCAACCCGGATAAAAGCTACCGCCTGCACCCCAGTGCGATGGCCGTGCTCAAGGCCGAGGAATGAAGCCGGCGCTCAGGACTTGACCTTGCGCCGCATCACGCCGTTGATCACCACCACGATGACCGCCACGGCGATGGCGATGTATTGAAACAGCTGCTCGCTGATCATGCCCTTGCCCTGCATCCATGACAGCCCCAGCATGATTGCCAGGACGACGAGGACGATCAGAATCGAGTATTTCAAACGTTGTGAATGAGTCATTACCAATTTCCTGAATGTATCCGCTCTGTGTCCGAAGGCTTGCCAAGCCCATACCGTATTGCGGGAATGGCGGGCTGCCAACGGGGTCCCATGGTACAGCCGAAGGAGCGTATTCGCGCAACCGCGGCGGTTAATCATGAGGAATTATGTATGTTTCGTCGTATCAGCCTATTGCTTGCCTTGTTGTTCACCCTGACCCTGAGTGGCTGCCTGTTTTTCCCCCACGACCGCGGTCATGGGGATCGACCTGATCACCGTGGCGGCCCGGGCTTCGACATGCCCCGCTAACTGTCTTTTTGGCGTGGGAGCAAGCTCCCTCGCCAACCTTATGCAACACTGGTTTTATCGCGCCTTGCCTTCCCCTGAAGCGGCGTCACCGCCATCACGAGCAAGCTCCCAAAGGACGTTATTCGCCCCTGCAACCTGACAATTCTGTAATCCCCGCTTCAGCCCCCCGTCAGCTCGCGCTCGCTACTCTGTTATCCTCCCTCCAAACCGTTCGACACGAGACCACCCCCATGGCCCATCCCCTGCACCTGCTCGCCTTGAGCGCCCTGTTCATGACCACCCTGGCCCAGGCAGCCGAACCAGTCACCATCGATGTACACCGCGATGCCAATTGCGGCTGCTGCAAAAAGTGGATCTCGCATCTGCAAGCAAACGGCTTCAAGGTCAACGACCATGTCGAAGCCGACATGAGTTCGGTCAAGCAGCGCCTGGGCGTGGCGCCGAACCTGCGTTCCTGCCACACCGCCGAGATCAACGGCAAATTCGTCGAAGGCCATGTCCCGGCCGACCAGGTACTGGCGCTGAGCAAGCGCGATGACCTGCTCGGTGTCGCCGCGCCGGGCATGCCCATGGGCTCGCCCGGCATGGAAATGGACGGTATGAGCGATGCCTACCAAGTCATCGGCTTGAAGAAAAACGGGACCCAAACCGTAGTGGCGGATTACCCGGCCCACTAATGGGCGAAGCCTATATCGGCTTGTTCCTGGCGGCTTTCGGCGCGGCAACCTTGTTGCCGTTGCAATCGGAGGCGGTGTTGGTCGGCTTGTTGCTCAGCGAGCGCCATCTGGCCTGGCTGTTGCTGGCCGTTGCCACGCTCGGCAATGTCCTCGGCTCACTGGTGAACTGGTGGCTGGGCACGCGGCTGGAGCACTTCAAGAATCGGCGCTGGTTTCCGGTCAGCCCGGCCCACCTGGACAAGGCTCGCGTGCATTACCAACGCTTCGGCCACTGGTCACTGCTGCTCAGCTGGCTGCCGATCATCGGTGATCCGTTGACCTTGGTGGCCGGGGTGATGGGCGAACCGTGGCGGCGTTTCCTGCTGCTCGTGAGCCTTGCCAAGGGCCTGCGCTATGGCGTTCTCGCCCTGGCGACACTGGGATGGATGGACTGAACGTTCGGGCTGTTCGGTTGCCTGTGGTTAATGTCGCCATAATCGGGTCGCGCCAGGATCGGCGGCGGCCACAAGGAGATTGACCATGCCCCGTACCCCCGCGCGCTGGTTGCCCAGCCTGTTCCTCACCGCCGCCCTGCCCCTGTTCGCCCTGGCCGCCACCCCACCCGAAGGCCCGGCCTACGGAGCGCAGTTGGAGGGCTTCGAATACCCCTACACCCTCAAGCGCTTCGCCTTCCAGTCCCAGGGCCAGTCGTTGCAGATGGGCTATATGGACGTGCCGGCCCAAGGCAAGGTCAATGGCCGCACAGTGGTACTGATGCACGGCAAGAATTTCTGCGCCGCCACCTGGGGCGATTCGATCAAGGTGCTCAGCGAAGCCGGCTACCGGGTCATCGCGGCGGACCAGGTCGGTTTCTGCACATCGAGTAAACCCGAGCATTACCAGTACAGCTTCCAGCAACTGGCGAGCAACACCCAGGCCTTGCTCAAGGCCCTCGGCGTACAGAAAGCCGTCATCCTCGGTCACTCCACCGGCGGCATGCTCGCCACCCGCTACGCCTTGCAGTTTCCCGACGAGGTCGAACGCCTGGCGATGGTCAACCCCATTGGCCTGGAAGACTGGAAAGCCTTGGGCGTACCCTATCGCACCGTGGACCAATGGTACGCGCGGGAGCTGAAAGTCAACGCCGAGGGTATTCGCAACTACGAGCGCACGACCTATTACGCAGGCCGCTGGAAACCTGAGTTCGAGCGCTGGGTAGACATGCTCGCCGGCTTGAACAAGGGCCCGGGTCATACGCAAGTGGCGTGGAACTCGGCGCTGATCTACGACATGATCTTCACCCAACCGGTCTATTACGAGTTCAAGGACTTGACGGTACCCACCCTGCTGCTGATCGGCACCTCGGACACCACCGCCATCGGCAGCGATATCGCGCCGCCGGCGGTCAAGGCCAAGCTGGGCCACTACGAGGTCTTGGGCAAGCAAGCCGCCCGGCTGATTCCCAGCTCGACGCTGGTGGAGTTCCCCAATCTGGGGCATGCCCCGCAGATGGAAGAGCCGGATCGGTTCCACAAGGCCCTGTTGAGCTGGCTGGACAAACCCATTCCCTGACGAGGTGTTCCATGGCGGTGCAAATAGCAGTCATAGACGATTGGCAAGATGTGGCACGCGACGTTGTGGACTGGTCGGTGCTGGACAGCGTCGGCCAGGTGACGTTTCTCCATGACTATCCCGCTGACCGCGACACCCTCGCCGAGCGCTTGCAGCGCTTCGAGGTGATCTGCGTGATGCGTGAACGCACATTGTTCGACGAAGGCCTGCTGCGTCGCTTGCCCAATCTGAAGCTGTTGCTCACGGGCGGCATGCGCAATGCCGCCCTGGACCTGAAGGCTGCCGCTGAGCTGGGTATCCAGGTATGCGGCACCGACAGCTACAAGCACGCCACGCCTGAATTGACCTGGGCGCTGATCATGGCCCTGACCCGCAACCTGATGCAGGAAGCCAACGCCCTGCGCGCCGGCCTGTGGCAGCAAGGCTTGGGCGGCGACCTGCACGGCAAGACGCTGGCGATCCTCGGCCTGGGCAGCATCGGTACGCGGGTGGCGCAGTTTGGCCAGGTGTTTGGCATGCAGGTCATCGCCTGGAGCCAGAACCTCAGCGCCGAGCGCGCCGCCGAAGTGGGCGTGACGTATGTGAGCAAACAGGCATTGTTCGAGCAGGCCGATATTCTTTCGATCCACCTGGTGCTCGGCGAACGCACCCGCGGCCTGGTGGATGCCCAGGCCCTGGCCTGGATGAAACCCGAGGCGCTGTTGGTCAACACCTCCCGTGGGCCGATCGTCGATGAAACCGCCCTGATCAACGCGCTGCAGCACAAGTGCCTGGCCGGCGCCGCCCTGGACGTATTCGCCCAGGAACCTTTGCCCGCCGCCCATCCGTTCCGAACCCTGGATAACGTACTGGCCACGCCGCATGTGGGCTATGTCAGCCGACAGAATTACCAGCGGTTCTATTCGCTGATGATCGAAGACCTGCTGGCCTGGGCGGCGGGCCAGCCAATCCGGTTGCTGACGCCAGCAGGCTGAACCTAGAGCATCAACACACCTTCCCTTGTGGGAGCGAGCTTGCTCGCGATAGCGGCGGATCAGTTGCAAGTTCGGTGACTGGCACACTGCTATCGCGAGCAAGCTCGCTCCCACAGGAGACATCGTGTTTTATTGGCCATTAAAACGCCTCTATACCACCCGCCCTCCAATGGTGCGCCGCGCCATTCCATCGCGCACGCCGATGAAACAACGCCGTTCCCATACACCCCTCTGGTTTCAGAAAACTGCACTTCGTCGGTGCGTATCCCCCTTTGTCATGTAAGAGATTGCCGACAAAAACCGTGATTGTCGGACAATGCGACGAACCGAGCCGCACCGCTCTACGTTCTGACCTAGACTGCCTAACCGTGGGGAAAACCAGCCGGTCATCCAGACGAAAAAAAGTCGAAACTTTTCGCAACGGCGACAGGTCAGGTTAGAGGTAGGGCAACCGCGACTGGTGCAGTCCTTGCACTAGTCATTGCAACAGCTCCTTCAGCTGATTCGCTTCGCCGCATTGGGTAGCCGTTCGCTTTCCTTGCGTAGCGCTTGTGCGCCTGGCCGCAGGATTTGGCCAATGAAACAACAGCTCTGGCGCTTGCCGGAAACAGATCGAGAAAATGGGAGATATTTATGATCAGTGCTGCCTTGGAACCACAACAAGTTCGTTCTCAATTACCGCCCGCGGCCGAATCGCCAACGGCACCGGTGCTGGCCACCGGCGGCAAGGCACTGCTCCCCGTCGTTCGACAGAATCCCAACCGCAAGAAAGTATTATTCGTTACCTCGGAAATCGCCGACCTGGTAAAGACCGGCGGCCTGGGCGACGTCTCCTCCGCACTGCCCCGGGCCATGGCCGGGCTGCATGATGTCCGGGTGCTGATCCCCGGTTATCCGCAAGTGATGAACAGCGGCAATCCGATCCACATCATCGGCGAACTGGGCGGTCACGCAGCACTGCCGCCCTGCAAGATCGGGCGCATGGACATGGCCGACGGCCTGGTGATCTACGTCCTGATCTGCCCGGAACTCTTTGCCCGCGAAGGCTCTCCCTACGGAGCCAACAACGGTCGCGACTGGCCCGACAACCACATTCGCTTCGCTCGCCTGGGCCTGGCCGCGGCCGATATCGCCGCCAACCTCGCGCAGATCCATTGGTGCCCGGACCTGGTCCACGCCCACGACTGGCCAGCCGGGCTGGCGCCGGCCTATATGCACTGGCGCGGGCAACGCACCCCGACCCTGTTTACCATTCACAACCTGGCCTACCAGGGCGTGGTCAGCCTGGCGTCCTGCCCGGAACTGGGCATCCCCGAGCACGCCCTGCAACAGGAAGGCATGGAGTTCTACGGCAAACTGTCGTTTCTCAAGGCCGGGATGGCGTACTCCAGCCATATCACCACCGTCAGTGCCACCTACGCCCAGGAGATCACCACCCCGGCGTTTGGCTGCGGGCTCGACGGTTTCCTCGCTGCCAAGACCCAACAAGGCTTGCTCAGCGGCATTCCCAACGGTATCGATGAAAGCTGGGACTCGGCCACCGACACCCACCTGTTCCGTCAGTTCGCCATGGGCGACTGGGAAGGCAAGGCGGTCAATGCCTCCCATGTGCGCGAACTCTTTGGCCTCGACGACTCCACTGGCCCGCTGTTCGCCGTGGTTTCGCGCCTGGTCTACCAGAAAGGCCTGGACCTGACCGAAGCGGTCGCCGAGTTCATCGTCGAGTCCGGCGGCCAGATCGCCATCATCGGCCGTGGCGAACCGGAGGAAGAACAGGCCATGCGTGAACTGGCCCTGCGTTTCCCCGGACGCATCGGTGTGCGTATCGGCTTCAACGAAACCGATGCGCGGCGGATGTTCGCCGGCAGCGACTTCCTGCTCATGCCGTCGCGCTACGAGCCCTGCGGCTTGAGCCAGATGTACGCCCAGCGCTTCGGCTCGCTGCCGGTGGCGCGCAATACCGGAGGGTTGGCGGACACCATCGAAGATGGCATCACCGGTTTCCTGTTCGATGAGTCCACCGCGGAAAGCTACAAACAGGCCTTGAGCCGGGCCTTCAAGGTCTTCGAGTTCCCCGACCTGCTCAACGCCATGCGCTGCCGGGCCATGTCGGCGCCGTTCAACTGGTGCAAGGCCGTGGAACCCTATGCCGAACTCTACGAACAGCTGGTGGCTAAGTCACTGGGAAAATCGGCCAGACAATGAGGTAACAATGACGTCAAGGACGCCTGAGACATGGACCCACGGGGCGGTCATGCTGGATGAAGAGCACACCCGCTTCGCCCTCTGGGCCCCGGATGCATTTTTTGTCAGTGTCGAGCTCGACACTGGAGATTCAATACCGCTACTGCCCCAAGCCGACGGCTGGTTCATGATCCAGACCCGTTGCCCCGCCGGCACCCGCTACCGCTACAACATCGATGGCGAGCTGGAGGTGCCGGACCCGGCCTCGCGCGCCCAGGCCGGCGACATCGACCGCCACAGCGTGGTGGTCGACCCGCATGCCTACTCATGGCGACACACCCAATGGTCCGGTCGCCCCTGGCACGAAGCCGTCATCTACGAATTGCACGTGGGCGCCCTGGGTGGTTTCGACGGCGTCGAACAGCATCTGGCACGCCTGGCCGGGCTGGGCATCACCGCCATCGAGCTGATGCCGTTGGCGCAGTTTCCCGGTGATCGCAACTGGGGCTACGACGGCGTCCTGCCCTACGCGCCCCAGGCCTCCTACGGCACGCCCGAACAGCTCAAGCACCTGATCGACAGCGCCCACGGCCATGGGCTGTCCGTCATCCTGGATGTGGTCTACAACCACTTCGGCCCCGACGGCAACTACCTGCACCGCTATGCCAAGGGCTTCTTCCGTGAAGACAAGCACACGCCCTGGGGCGCGGCGATTGATTTCCGCCGCCGCGAAGTGCGGGACTTCTTTATCGACAATGCGCTCATGTGGCTGCTGGAGTACCGTTTCGACGGCCTGCGCCTGGACGCGATACACGCCATTGAAGACCCGGACTTTCTCCAGGAACTGGCGACCCGGGTGCGCGAGCAGGTGGACCCGATCCGGCATGTCTGGCTGACCGTGGAAAACGAACACAACCAGGCCCACCTGCTGGAGCATGTCTACGACGCCCAGTGGAACGACGACGGACACAATGCCCTGCACGTGCTGCTGACTGGTGAGACCGACGCCTACTACGCCGACTATGCCGAGCAGCCGACCGAACAACTGGCACGTTGCCTGAGCCAGGGCTTCGTCTTCCAAGGCCATCTCAATCGCCATGGCGAAGCCCGGGGCGAGCCCAGCGGCCACCTGCCGCCGAGCGCGTTCGTGCTGTTCCTGCAGAACCATGACCAGATCGGCAACCGTGCCCTGGGCGAACGCCTGCATCAGCTCGCCGCGCCCCAGGCCCTGCAAGCAGCGACAGTCTTGTTGCTGTTATCACCGATGATCCCGCTGCTGTTCATGGGCGACGAGGTGGCGGCCGAACAACCGTTCCTGTTCTTTACCAGCCACCACGGCGAGCTGGCAGAGCGGGTGCGCGAAGGCCGACGCAACGAGTTCAAGGCCTTCACCGCCTTTGCCGATCCACAGAAGCGCGAACGCATCCCCGACCCCAACGCCGCCAGCACCTTCGAGGCGTCACGCCCAAGCCTGGAATCGCAAGGCCCGGAGCAACAGGCCAACGAGGCGCTGTATCGGCAACTGCTGAAAATCCGCCGTGAAGAGATCGTCCCGCGCCTGCCCGGTGCCCAGGCTCTGGGGACCGATGTGCTGGGCCATGGCGCCATCAGCGCACGCTGGCGGTTGGGCGATGGCAGCGTGTTGCGCATCGACTTCAACCTCGGCGACCAGCCCGTCGAACACAATGCCCCGGAAGAGGCACGCATTCTTTTCGAACATCCGCAGCAGGTCATGGGTCTGTTGCAACAGGGCGTCCTTGCGCCCTACAGCGCGCTGGTCAGTCTGACGCAGGCGACAACCTTGCCCAACATCACTGGAGAGCGCCTATGAGCGATGCGCAACTGGAAATCCTCGCCAGCCGAGCGGGCCTGGCGGTGGATTGGATCGATGCCAATGGCCGGGCCCAGAAAGTCTCGCCGGCGGTCTTGCGTTCGGTCCTCAGCGGCCTGGGCCATCCGGCCGGCAGCGCCCAGGAAATCGACGCCAGCCTGCTGCAGTTGCAGGAAGCTCAACAGAACCATCAATTGCCACCGCTGATCACCGCCGACGTCGGGGTCAGCCTGGACTTGAGCCGCTACTTCGAGGCCGGGACACCCTGCGAAATCAAACTCGAAGAGGGTGCGACACTGAATTTGAACCTCGATGCCGATGCCAAGCTGCCGGGGATGGTCCCGGTGGGTTATCAGCATGTCAGCATTCAGGACCAGCATTTCACCCTGGCCGTCGCGCCGGCCCGCTGCTACAGCGTGGCCGATGCAGTGGACGACCCGACGCCCCGGGCCTGGGGCCTGAGCGCGCAACTGTATGCCCTGCGCCGCCCCGGTGACGGTGGCTTCGGTGACACCCAGGCCTTGGAGGAGCTGGCGCGGGTGGCCGGCGAGCGCGGCGCCGAGGCCGTTGCCATCAGCCCGATGCACGCGATGTTCAGCAGCGACACCGGGCGCTACAGCCCCTACTCACCGTCGAGCCGACTGTTTTTCAACAGCCTTTACGCCGCGCCGGGCACCATCCTCGGTGAACGCGCGCTGCGCACCGCCATCGACGCCACTGGCTTGACCAATCAACTGCGCACCCTGGAAGAGCAGCCGCTGATCGACTGGCCGGTCGCCGCCCAGGCCAAACAGAAAATCCTGCGTGCCCTGTACGACGGTTTCAGCCAGGGTGAGCATCCGTTGCATGAGGACTTCAGCAGTTTCCGCCACACCAGCGGCGAAGCCCTGGAAAACCATTGCCGCTTCGAGGCCTTGCAGGCCGAACGCGCCGCCCGGGGGGAAAGCCTCGACTGGCGCCACTGGCCGGAAGAATGGCGCGACCCGCGCAGCCCCGCCCTGGCCCATTTCGCCGAGGAAAATGCCGATGAGATCGGCTTCTACGCTTTTTGCCAATGGTTGATCGCCCGCTGCCTGGAGCGCGCCCAGAGCGCAGCCAGATCCAGCGGCATGGGCATCGGTCTGATCGCCGACCTGGCGGTGGGTGCCGATGGCGGTGGCAGCCAGGCCTGGAGCCGGCAGGACGAACTGCTCGCCTCGCTGACTGTGGGCGCCCCGCCGGACATTCTCAACCGCTCCGGCCAAGGTTGGGGCATCTCGGCGTTTTCCCCGGAAGGCCTGGTGCGCAACGGCTTTCGCGCCTTCATTGAAATGCTGCGGGCCAACCTTGCCCATGCCGGAGGCTTGCGCATCGATCATGTCATGGGCTTGCAACGACTGTGGGTGATCCCTAACGACGCTCCACCTTGCGATGGCGCCTACCTGTATTACCCGGTAGACGACCTGCTGCGTCTATTGGCACTGGAATCCCATCGTCATCAGGCTATCGTGCTCGGCGAAGACCTCGGTACCGTGCCCGATGGCCTGCGGGACAAGCTCAGCGCCCGCTCGATCCTGGGCATGCGCGTGCTGTTGTTCGAACAGGACAACACCCACTTCAAGCCAATTCTCGACTGGCCGGACAATGCCCTGGCCACCACCAGCACCCATGACTTGCCGACGCTCAATGGCTGGTGGCACGGTCACGACATCGACTGGAACGCCCGGCTCGACCTGATCGATTCCCACACCGAAATGGACTGGCGCAAACACCGCGAGCGCGAACGCGAAGGCCTGCGCCACGTGCTGAACCAGGACCCGCAGAACTTTCGCGAAGAACACCGCGAGACCGACCAGGTGCTCGATGCCAGCGTGCGCTTCCTCGGTCACACCCGCGCACCGCTGGTGTTGTTGCCGCTCGAAGACGCCCTGGGGATCGAGGAGCAGGCCAACCTGCCGGGCACCATCGACACCCACCCCAATTGGCGCCGTCGCCTGTCCGGGCAAAGCCAGGCGTTGCTGGATCACCCGGACGCTGCCCGGCGTCTGGAAATACTCGCCTGTGCCAGGCTTCAGGCGAACGAGCGTGACCGATGAAACAGACGTTGATCCAACCCCTGCGGGCAACATTGCGCCTGCAGTTTCATAAAGGCTTTACCCTGGACGACGCCATCCCCCAGGTGCCGTACTTCGCCTCGCTGGGCATCAGCCACCTGTATGCCTCGCCGCTGCTCAAGGCGCGCGCCGGGTCCATGCACGGCTACGACGTCGTCGACCCGACCCTGGTCAACCCTGAACTGGGTGGCGAAGCCGCGCTCAAGCGTCTGGTCGCGACCTTGCGCGAACATCGTATGGGGCTGATCCTCGACATCGTGTCCAATCACATGGCCGTCGGCGGCAACGACAACCCCTGGTGGCTGGACTTGCTGGAATGGGGACGCCTGAGCCCCTACGGTGAGTTCTTCGACATCCAGTGGCATTCCCCCGACCCACTGATGGAAGGCCAATTGCTGCTGCCGTTCTTGGGCAGCGACTACGGCGTGGCGTTGCAGGAAGGCACCTTGCAACTGCACTTCGATGCCAGCCAAGGCAGCTTCTACGTCGAGCACTACGAACACCGCTTCCCGATTTGCCCGATGCACTACGGCGAACTGCTCAAACCCAGCGAAACCTTGCCCGCCGAGCAAACCGAATCGCTCAGGGCCCTGGCCGAGCGCTTCACCACGCTGAATTACCAGACCGATGCCCATACCCTCGCCCGCCCGTTGCAAAAAGAGTTGCAGGACCTGGCGGCGCAAGCGGGCATCCTCGCCGCCATCAACGACAACCTGAACGGCTACGACTCTACTCAACCCGAAGGCTTCGAGCGTCTGCACCAACTGCTCGAGCGCCAGAGCTACCGGCTCGCCAGCTGGCGCACGGCGGCGGACGACATCAATTGGCGGCGCTTTTTCGATGTCAACGAGCTGGGTGGGCTGCGGGTCGAACGTCCGGCGGTATTCGAGGCGACCCATGCCAAGATTTTCCAATTGATCGGCGAAGGCCTGGTGGACGGCCTGCGGATCGATCACATCGACGGCCTTGCCGACCCTCGCGGTTACTGCCGCAAATTGCGCAGGCGCGTCGATTCGCTGTCGCCGACCCGGCACCTGCCGATTTTCGTCGAGAAGATCCTCGGCGATGGCGAGACGTTGCGGCAGGACTGGAACATCGACGGAAGCACCGGCTACGAGTTCATGAACCAGGTCTCGCTGCTGCAGCATGACCCGGCCGGTGCCGCCCCCCTCGCCGAATTCTGGAGCCGGAACAGTGAGCGGCCAGCGCACTTCATCGAAGAAGCCCGCCTGGCCCGCCAGCAGATTCTCAATGGCTCCCTGGCCGGAGACTTCGAAAGCGTCGCCCAGGCCTTGCTGCAAGTGGCCCGTGACGATGTGATGACCCGCGACCTGACCCTGGGCGCAATTCGGCGGGCCTTGCAGGAACTGATCGTGCATTTCCCGGTGTATCGCACCTACATCACGCCCCTGGGGCGCTCGGCCGAAGACGAGGTGTTCTTCAACCAGGCCCTGGAAGGCGCCCGGCAAACCCTGAGCGAAGCTGACTGGCCGGTGATCGATTGCCTGGCCGGCTGGCTCGGTGGGATGCCCTGGCGGCAACGTCCGCGCGGCAACCAGCGTAAACGCTTGCGCCATGCCTGCGTGCGTTTCCAGCAACTGACCTCGCCGGCCGCCGCCAAAGCGGTGGAGGACACCGCCCTCTATCGCTCGGCGGTGCTGTTGTCACGCAATGACGTGGGCTATGACACCGAGCGCTTCAGCGCCCCGCCTCAGGTGTTCCACCACGCCTGCCTCGATCGACTCGAACATTTCCCCGACAACCTGATCACCACCGCCACCCACGATCACAAGCGCGGCGAAGACACCCGCGCCAGGCTGGCCGTGCTCAGCGAACGCGCCGATTGGTACACCGCCTGCGTGGAGCAATGGCGCATCCTCTCGCCTTCGCTGCACAGTGACCCGGCGGCGCCCTCGGCCGGGGATGAACTGATTCTGTACCAGGCCCTGCTCGGCAGTTGGCCGTTGGACCTCGACCTTCAGGACCACAAAGCCCTGGCCGCCTACAACGAGCGCCTGTGGCAATGGCAACGCAAGGCCCTGCGCGAAGCCAAACTGCAGAGCAGCTGGGCGGCGGTCAACGACGCTTATGAGCAAGCCACCCAGATGTTCCTCGAACGGTTACTGCTGGGCGATGAGGGGTTGCCCTTGCGCAGCGCCATCGCCGAGGCGGTCCAGGCCATCGCCCCGGCGGGCGCCCTCAACAGTCTGGCGCAAACTTTGCTGCGCATGACCGTACCCGGCGTACCGGACCTGTACCAAGGCAACGAGTTCTGGGATTTCAGCCTGGTGGACCCGGATAACCGCCGTCCGGTGGATTTCCAGGCACGCCGCGAGGCGTTAGGGGCCGACAGCACGCCAGCCGCGTTGATTCGCGATTGGCGTGACGGCCGGATCAAACAGGCATTGATCGCCAGGACACTGGCCGTGCGAGCCGAGTATCCGCTGCTATGGCGCCAGGGTCGCTACCAGCCGCTGGAAGTGCTCGGCGAGCAAGCGGAGCGAGTATTGGCCTTCATGCGTGAAGACTCGCAACAACGGGCGATCATTGTTGTACCTGTCCATGCGGCGCCGTTGCTGGAAAACAGTGCCACGCCGCTGGTGGCTGCGTCGGATTGGGGCGATACCCGTGTGTCGTTACCGTTCGCCGCCGGGGATGAAAAACTGAAGGGACTTTTTTCAAGCGCAACAGTCACACCCCAAAGGGAGCTGCTGATCAGCACCGCTCTGGGGAATTTCCCGGTCAATGTCTTTATCCAACCTTGAGTTGAATCAGGAGCACTGCGATGAGTACCGACGATAAACGCATTCGCGAATTCGCCTATCAGATCTGGGAGTCCGAGGGTAAGCCCGCCGGGCAGGAGAAACGCCACTGGGAGATGGCGCGCAAACTGGCCGAAGCCGAAGCGCTGGCGCCGAGCAAGCCACCCAAGGCGGCGAGCAAACCAGCGGCCAGCAAAACCGATGGCGCCAAGCCTGCTGCCGCCAAGAGCGCCACGGCCAAGACTGCCGCAAAAAACACGTCCCCCAAGGCCAAGCCTGCGGCCAAACCCTCCGCAGCGACTGCAGCAGTAGTGCCACCCGCCAACAAAACAGCGGACAAGAAGCCCCGGGCACCGCGCAAGCCGCCGGCTGTTTGATTGATCCTATCGGTCTCCTCGTCAGATGGGAGCAACGCCTGCTCGCGAAACAGGCGCGTCGATTTCAGCAGGCGCGCATCGCTTCATCGCGGGCAAGCCTTGCTCCCACAGAGAAACAACTGTTGTCCCGCATAGCGGGGACAAATCCCCTCGTCACAGGTGAAGGGTGGAGCCACCCACCCCAAGTGAATCGCATCGCTGAATCTGTCTGTCTTTTGCAGGAGCAACTATGACCCGTCCAAAAAAAAACACGCCGCCGCCCGTGATCGAGGCTTCGCGGATTCGTGAAGGGCTGCCTTTTCCACTGGGTGCAACCTGGGATGGCCTCGGGGTCAATTTCGCGCTGTTTTCAGCCAACGCCACCAAGGTCGAACTGTGCATTTTCGACGATGCCGGCGAAGTCGAACTCGAACGCATCGAACTGCCGGAGTACACCGACGAGATTTACCACGGCTATTTGCCGGATGCCCACCCGGGCTTGATCTATGGCTACCGGGTCTACGGCCCATACGACCCGGCGAACGGCCACCGCTTCAACCCCAACAAGCTGCTGATCGACCCGTATGCCAAGCAACTGGTCGGCCAGTTGAAGTGGTCCGAAGCCCTCTTCGGCTACACCATCGGCCATCCCGATGGCGACCTCAGTTTCGATGAGCGCGACAGCGCCCCGTTCGTCCCCAAGTGCAAAGTCATCGACCCTGCGCACACCTGGGGCCACGACCATCGCGTCAGCGTCCCCTGGGACAAGACCATCCTGTATGAGACCCACGTGCGCGGCCTCACCATGCGTCACCCTTCGGTGCCTGAGAACCTGCGTGGTACGTTCGCCGGGCTGATGGTCGATGATGTGCTGGAGCATATCCGCAAGCTGGGTGTCTCTTCGGTGGAACTGCTGCCCATCCATGCCTTCGTCAATGACCAGCACCTGCTGCACAAAGGCATGACCAACTACTGGGGTTACAACAGCATCGCCTTCTTTGCCCCGGACCCACGTTACCTGGCCAGCGGCAAGATCGCCGAGTTCAAGGAGATGGTCGCCCACCTGCACGAGGCCAACCTGGAAGTCATCCTCGACGTGGTCTACAACCACACCGCCGAAGGCAACGAACAGGGGCCCACCCTGTCCATGCGCGGCATCGATAACGCCTCGTACTACCGGCTGATGCCCGACGACAAACGCTACTACATCAACGATTCCGGCACCGGTAATACCCTGGACCTGAGCCATCCTTGCGTTCTGCAAATGGTCACCGACTCCCTGCGCTATTGGGCCACGGAGATGCACGTCGATGGCTTCCGCTTCGACCTGGCGACCATTCTGGGCCGCTACCATGACGGCTTCGATGAGCGCCACAGCTTCCTTGTGGCCTGCCGCCAGGACCCGGTGCTGCGCCAGGTAAAAATGATCGCCGAGCCTTGGGACTGCGGCCCCGGGGGCTACCAGGTGGGACGCTTCCCGCCGGGCTGGGTCGAATGGAACGACAAGTTCCGCGACACGGTGCGGGCCTTCTGGAAGGGCGACGACGGCCAGCTTGCCGATTTCGCCAGCCGAATGACGGCCTCGGGCGAGATGTTCAACCAGCGTGGTCGGCGTCCGTACGCCTCGGTGAACTTCATCACCGCCCATGACGGTTTCACCTTGCATGACCTGGTGTCGTACAACGACAAGCACAACGAGGCCAACGACGAGAACAACCAGGATGGCAGCAATAACAACCTGTCCTGGAACCATGGCGTCGAAGGGCCGACGGACGATCCAGAGATCAACGCGCTGCGTCATCGGCAGATGCGCAACTTCTTCGCTACCCTGCTGCTGGCCCAAGGCACGCCGATGATCGTCGCCGGCGACGAATTCGCCCGTACCCAGCACGGCAATAACAACGCCTATTGCCAGGACAGCGAGATCGGTTGGATCAATTGGGACCTGAGCGAGGATGGCGCGACGCTGCTCAAGTTCGTCAAGCGCCTGATCAAGTTGCGCCTGACCTATCCGATCCTGCGACGCGGGCGGTTCCTGGTGGGTAACTACAACGAGGACATCGGCGTCAAGGACGTGACCTGGCTGGCCCCGGACGGCAGCGAAATGACCATTGAGCAATGGCAGGACAGCCATGGTCGCTGCCTCGGCATGCTGATGGACGGCCGCGCCCAGGAGACCGGCATTCGACGCAAGGCCGGCGATGCAACGCTGCTACTGGTGGTCAACGCCCACCATGACATCGTCAACTTCCGCTTGCCGGAAGTCCCCGAAGGCAGTTTCTGGACCTGCATGGTCGACACCAACCAGCCGACCGTTCGAGGACAAGAGCGCTTCGATTTCGATTCCGAATATTCCGTCACCGGGCGCTCGCTGCTGCTGTTTGAGCTGCAACGCGAAGACGAGGAATGAAGTACCGGTTGTAAACCGCCAGAGAGACCGCAAGGACGCGGTTTTTCGCTGCACACAGCCCAGTTTTAAGAAAAAAGTGCAGTTCAGACACACATCTCGCAAGACGAATCGGCCGACATGGTCAATACTTCACATGCGGTAGTCTCCAGGATTCGGAGCGCTGTGAATCGCAGCCATACCCACGCGGGCGTCATCGGACAGTAGGCCCGGTAGATGGCTGAAAGATTGAATACACACAAGGATGTCTCTCATGAAACCCGCCTCTCGCTTGCCTGGCCGGCAGCATCCGCAAATCTGGAACAGCGCTGCGCAACTGGCCGATATCCCGATTATCAGTACCCAGACGCTCATTCCCGCCGGTGCCCGCGCGGTCGTCCTCTCCCCGCATCCGGGTGATGAGATCGGTGCCTGTGGCGGATTGCTGCAGTTGCTGAACAATCTTGATCAGCCCATGTTACTGATCTCGGTCTCCGATGGAGCCCTGATCCATCCCGGTTCACCGTTGTGGACCGATGAGCGCCTGCGTACACACCGCCCTCACCCGCAGGAAAGCGTGGACGCCCTGCATCGCCTGGGCATAGCAGCCCATGGCCTGCAATGGGTACGCGGTGGCTTCCCGGAAAAGGCCTTGACCGAACACGAGGCCGAGCTCACCGACTTCATTGCACGTCATCTGCGCCCCGGTGACGTGGTGTTCAGCACCTGGCGCCAGGATGGCGACAGCGACCACGAGACCGTCGGGCGCGCCGGGGCCCTGGCCGCCGACAGGATCGGGGTGGCGTTCAACGAACTACCGGTATGGGCCTGGCACTGGCCGGTCCGTGAGCAAAATAAGATCCCCTGGCACCGGGCCCGTAAACTGCGCCTGGATGTCTGGACTACCGCCCGCAAGCGTCACGCCATGTACGCTTACGTCAGCCAACTCAACGGCGAACCGGCGAGCGGCATCGCCCCGCTGGTGCCCCGGGTTATCCTGGATCGGATGGGTATGCCGTATGAAATTGTCTTCATCTGAACACGTGCCTGTAGGAACTGGGCTTGTTCGTGATGGTGGTGGTTCGGATACACCGCTTTCGCGAGCTTGCTCGCGATAGCGCTCGGCACGGCAAGGACACGAAAAATCCGGAACTGCCGACGCCTTGGGTCAGTCGCATGAACAGGTACGTCTGATTCAGGAGGGAACGTGACTCAAGATCCCGATTGGCGGGCCGTCGAACCAATGCCATCGGAGCTGCCTGCGGCGGTTCATCGGCTGCGAATCCTGACGGTCAATACCCACAAGGGTTTCACCGCCCTCAACCGTCGCTTCATCCTGCCCGAATTGCGCGAAGCGGTGCGCAGTACCGGCGCCGACCTGGTGTTCCTGCAAGAGGTGCTGGGCGAACATGACCGACACGCGTCACGCTACGACAACTGGCCCCAGACATCCCAGTACGAATTCCTCGCCGACAGCATGTGGAGCGACTTCGCCTACGGCCGCAATGCCGTCTACCCCGATGGCCACCATGGCAACGCCCTGCTCTCCAAATACCCGATCCGCCAGTTTCGCAATCTCGATGTGTCCATCACCGGCCCGGAGCGGCGCGGGTTGTTGCACTGTGTGCTGGATGTGCCCGGGCACGCCGCTGTCCATGGGATCTGCGTGCACTTGAGTCTTCTGGAAAGCCATCGCCAATTGCAGCTCAAACTGCTCTGCCAACTGCTCGATTCGCTGCCCGAGGACGCCCCGGTGATCATTGCCGGCGACTTCAATGACTGGCAGCTGCGTGGCAACCTCGCCCTCGCCCGCCGTGGCTATCTGCATGAAGCCTTCGAGCACCACCATGGTCGCCCCGCCAGGACCTATCCAGCCCGCTTCCCGCTGTTGCGCCTGGACCGTATTTATCTGCGCAACGCCAGCAGCCATGCCCCGCAAATCCTGGGCAACAAACCGTGGACGCACCTGAGCGATCACCTGCCGCTTTCGGTGGAAGTGCATTTGTAGAGCGTAATGCTGTTCACTTAAGAAAATGATGGACCTGTGGCGAGGGAGCTTGCTCCCGCTCGGCTGCGAAGCAGTCGTAAACCGGCGGGTGCGGTGTGTCTGATGCTGCGCATTTGGCAGGTTCAGGGGCCGCTTCGCAGCCCAGCGGGAGCAAGCTCCCTCGCCACGGGTTTGTCGATGGCCTTAAGTGAACGGGATTAATTTGTAGAGCGGGCCTTTTCTGCTCTTTCTGCCCGCGGACCTGTAAGTTCTGACAGTAGCGACGCTGGTTTTTCATTGCTAGGGTGCCATCCCATACAGCGAGCGTTGCCAGGCCCTGTGTGCCATCTGTTGTGCAACCGATGCTGAAACCGGCATTTACGAGATGCCGATGCAGAGGGATAGCACATGATTCGGCACGATAGAGGATTCAATCGGCTGTTCAACGCTGTGTGGATATCAGCCCCCTTCCTGTTACCCGTCCCGGCCACCATGGCCGCTTGCACGCTGACGCCAACCGCAGGCGATGACGCTTATGTCTGCGACAGCGGCACCAGCCCCGGGCTGACGGACCTTTCGGGTAACAACAGCCTGACCATGCCCGCCAACGGCAGTGGTGTCATTAGCGGCGACGTCACATTCGGTGCCGGCGTCGACCGCATCGTGATCAATGCCAACGGCTTGATTGACGGTGATGTCCAGCAAGGCTCCGGCGTGGACGACTTCATCATGAATGGCGGCAGGATCCTGTCCCTGGCACAAGGTGACGGTCTCGATACGTTCTTGATGACCGGCGGCACCATCGTCGACGCGTTCGAAGACGGCGACGTTGCGCAGATGACCGGCGGCACGATCGGCCGGGTCGACATGAAGCTCGATGACAACGTTTTCGATATGTCAGGCGGGCAGATCATTGGCAACCTGGTGACCGGTTTCGGCCAGGACACCATCATCCTCTCCGCCGGACGCATCGGCGGCAATGTCAGCGTCAGCGGCGGCAACGACAGCATTACCGTCAGCGGCGGCGAAATCCTCGGCGAGGTCCGGGCCAGTGCCGGCGACGACCAGTTGCAGTGGAGCGGTGGCCTCATTCACTCGGCTATTTTGATGGGTGACGGCAGCGACACGGCGCTGTTGAGCAACCTCGATGAGACCGGGCTGAGCATCACCCCCAGCGTGAATGGCGGATTGGGCCAAGACGTCCTGACCTTTGAAGGCAGCACCTCCAGCACCGGCGCCCGTTACCTCAATTGGGAAACGGTCAGCCTCACCCAAGGCTCGCAACTGGACCTTGATGACACACTGACGTTGGGTGACAGCGCCACCGGCACCGGGACGCTCAACATCGAGAGCGGCAGCACGCTGACGGCGACCCAAGGCGTTGTCGCCCCTTTTACTGCCGGTCAACTGGCGACGCTCAACAATGCCGGCACGATAGACCTTACCCAGGGCAACAACCGCACCATCGATACCCTCACCGTCCAGGGTAACTACGTCGGCGACAACGGCCAGTTACACGTGCAAACGGCAATCGGCGCCGATGGCTCCGCCAGCGACAAGCTGGTGGTCAACGGCGGGACGCTCACCGGCAATACCGCCATTACAGTCACGAACCTGGGCGGCACGGGCGCACTGACGACTCAGGATGGCATCGAAGTGGTCCAGGCCCAGGGAGGCGCGGTCAGTAACATCGATGCCTTTTCTCTGGCGCAATCCGTCTCGGCCGGCGCGTTCGATTACCGCCTGTTCAAAGGCGGCGTGACGGGTAATCAAAACAACTGGTACCTGCGCTCCACTGTGGTCGCCGGACCGGTAGCGGCGCCCATCCCGACGGCGCCCCCCGCGCCGGGCGCGCCCCCCGTCCCGACGCTACCGCCCTTGCCAACCGCAGTGCCCGGCGCCGCCCCCATCCCGTTGTATCGCCCAGAAGTGCCGACCTGGTCGGTGCTGCCTCCGGCGGCGGCGCAATTGACGTTGATGGCCCTCGGTACGTTCCATGACCGCCAGGGTGACCAGCGCCTGCTCACGGAAACCGGCGCGTTCGGCGCGGGTTGGGGTCGGGTCTATGGCGTAGACCTGGATAAAACCTGGGCCGGTACGGTGACGCCGCAGTTCGATGGGTCGATCAAAGGGTTCCAGGTGGGCAACGACCTATACAGTTCGCTTCTGTCCGGCGGCCAGACCCAGCGCATTGGCTTCTTCGTCGGGCACACGGAATTGAACGGTAATGTCAAAGGCTTCAACCTGGGTTTCGAAGGCCGACACGCCGGCAAGATAGAACTCGACGGCGACAGCTACGGGCTCTACTGGACGCTCACCGACCCCAACGGCGGCTACGTCGACACCGTGGTGATGGGCACGCGATTGAACGGCGACAACCGTTCCGAGCGCGGCCTGAAAATCGACAATCGCGGGCACGCCTTGACCGCTTCGGCGGAGACCGGCTACCCCTTCAAGGTGACCGCTGACTGGGACTTTGAACCCCAGGCCCAGATCATCTACCAAAAGGTCTCCCTGGATACGCAAAACGATGGGGTCTCCAAGGTCGAATTCGATTCCGACGGTGCCTGGACCGGCCGCCTCGGTGCGCGCCTCAAGGGCCGCTACCAGGTCAGCGGCATGCCCGTGGAACCGTATCTGCGCGCCAACCTCTGGCATACGTTTTCCGGCACCGACTCGGTGATATTCGACGACACCGAACGGGTCGAGACCCAACAGCGGGCCTCCACCGGCGACCTCGGGATTGGCGTCACCGTGAGCCTGGCGCCCAGCGTCGCCATGTACGCCGGCGCGAACTATAGCCAAAACCTCGACAGCAACCAGCAACACAGTGTCATGGGCAACGTCGGTTTTCGGATCAGTTGGTAGACAGGGTCTACGACAGAGGTTTGACGCCCGAATACCCACCACAATAACCAATTGAAATCAGCGCTTTATTAGCGCTGATTTCATCTTGCCATTCATCGTTCATTTTCTTGACGCGCCGCCATCGGTCTTCTTGACTACACCGTACTACCCCCGGAAATACAGTCAGGGGCAGGCCTCTGGAACCCGCCAACACGGGCCGCCAGAGGCTTGCCTCAATCCATTCGGTCGCCCCTCATTCGGGGTAGGAGAGACGCCAAAAAGCGAGAAACGCATGCGATTGCAAGGCAGGCCCCCATGAAAACTTCCCTCCGTCCACAAGCGCTCACCACCACTTTCCATACCGTCTCGACATCGTTGCTGCTGCTTTCATCCATGGAGGTCCAGGCCTGGCCTGCCGAGGAGACCGTGCAGCCCTGGTACGACCGAACATCATCCACCCACCTCAATACCGCACTGGCTGGAAGCGAGCCTGCTTCCGGCAAAAGCCCCGCCCTGTTCACAGTGCGAAACGGCGACGGTCATACCCAGCGCATGGGACTGATCACTGGGCAACAGCAGATCACTTCAACCGGCGGCGGCCTGTTGGTGATGCCCGCGCTGGCCGACCCGGACAAAGATGCCGTCAACCTGAAAGGTTCGAGCCTCGGCGCCTACTGGAGCCTGACCGGTCCCGCGGGCTGGCACGTCGACCTGAGCGCCAGCGGCGGCCGGATCAATGGCTACAGCCGCACCGAACAAGGCCAGCGCCAGGCCACCGAAGGCCATGCGGTGACGCTGTCGGTCGAAGGTGGCTTCCCTATTGGCATCAGCACCCACTGGGTGGTCGAACCCCAGGCGCAACTGATCAACCAGCGCATCACCCTCGATACGCCGAATGCCGAGAGCGGCACCGGCGATGAACTGAGCAGTTGGAGCGGCCGCGTTGGCGCACGCCTCAAGGGTAACTACCAGGTCAACGGCCTCGGTGTGGAGCCTTACCTGCGAACCAACCTGTGGCACACCGTCCAGGACGCCAGCACGGTGTCCCTGGACAAGGTCGACAAGATCAGCAGCAGCCGAAAATCCTCCACCGTCGAAGTCGGCCTGGGCCTGGTCGCCCGGGTCACGCCGGCGGTCAGCCTGTATGTCAGCGCCGATTACAGCAGTGACGTCGACGACAACGACCTCAATGGCATCATTACCAGCATGGGCGTGCGGATGCGCTGGTGAGTCGCTGATAACGCCCACCGCTTTCCAAGGCTGGGCCTGTGGGAGCTGTCGAGCGAAGTGAGGCGGCTCCTGCATAAGTCCGGCACAAGCAAACTGCCGCCCACTTAAAAAACACCTCCATTAAGGCGTATAACGCTAAAAGCGATTTATACCTGCAAGCCGTCTGCCCTGGCTCATTTCATTGATGGAGTAACGACATGACCACCGTCCCCTTCCTCGCCAACCTTTTTCCCAGCGCCACCGACATCCCGCCGGCCTACCGCCTCGAAGGCCGGATCGAACAGCGTGAATACCTGGTCGACGGCGTCCTGGAAACCTGGCAAGGGCCACTGGCCGTCGTCCGCAGCCCCGTTTACCTGACGGGTGAGCTGGGCGATGAACAAGTGATTCTCGGCAGCACGCCGCTGCTGGATGCCGAGACCGCCCTCACCGCCCTGGATGCTGCCGTGCGGGCTTACGATCGCGGCCAGGGCCAGTGGCCGACGATGCGCGTTGCCGAGCGCATCCGCCATGTGGAAACCTTCCTGGCACGCATGCGCGAGCAACGCGAGGCCGTGGTCAAGTTGCTGATGTGGGAGATCGGCAAGAATCTCAAGGACTCCCAGAAGGAGTTCGACCGCACCTGCGACTACATCGTCGACACCATCAACGCCCTCAAGGAGCTGGACCGGCGCTCCAGCCGCTTCGAGCTGGAACAGGACACCCTGGGGCAGATCCGACGCGTGCCCCTGGGCGTGGCCTTGTGCATGGGCCCCTATAACTACCCGCTGAACGAAACCTTCACCACGCTGATCCCGGCCTTGATCATGGGCAACACCGTGGTGTTCAAGCCGGCCAAGCTCGGCGTCCTGCTGGTGCGGCCGTTGCTGGAAGCTTTCCGCGACAGCTTCCCGGCGGGCGTGATCAACGTGATCTACGGCAGCGGCCGCGAAACGGTCAGCGCGCTGATGGCCAGCGGCAAGATCGACATCTTCGCCTTTATCGGCACCAACAAAGCGGCCAGTGACCTGAAGAAGCTCCATCCACGGCCACACCGCTTGCGCGCGGCCCTGGGGCTGGATGCGAAGAACCCTGGCCTGGTGCTGCCGGACGTCGACCTGGACAACGCGGTCAACGAGGCGCTGACCGGCTCGCTGTCATTCAACGGCCAGCGCTGCACAGCGCTGAAAATTCTGTTTGTCCATGAGGATGTGGCGCCGGCGTTCATCGAGAAGTTCAACGCCAGGCTCGCCACCCTGAAACCTGGCATGCCCTGGGAGGACGGTGTGGCGCTGACGCCGCTGCCCGAAGCGAGCAAAGTCGATTACTTGCATTCGCTGGTCGCCGATGCACTCGCCAAAGGTGCAGAAGTGAAGAATGCCCATGGCGGCGAGTCGCGAAGCTCGTTTTTCTACCCCGCGGTGCTGTACCCAGTGAACACAGCGATGCGGGTCTACCATGAGGAACAGTTCGGTCCGGTCGTGCCCATCGTGCCGTACCGCGACCTCAATACCGTCATCGATTACGTACTGGAGTCCGACTTCGGCCAGCAGCTCAGCATTTTCGGCACCAACCCGGCACAAGTCGGCAAGCTGGTGGACACCTTCGCCAACCAGGTCGGACGCATCAACATCAACGCCCAGTGCCAACGTGGCCCGGACACGTTCCCGTTCAATGGCCGGAAGAATTCGGCCGAGGGTACCTTGTCGGTCCACGATGCACTGCGCACCTTTTCCATCCGCACGCTGGTGGCAACCAAGTTCCAGGAGAACAACAAGGCGTTGATCAGCGACATCATCCGTGAGCGCGATTCCAACTTCCTGACCACTGACTACATCTTCTGATCCACGCCCGAACGGTGGGCTACGACAGGACTGGGCGCCGCGACTTGATGCCCCAGCCCTGTTGCATGCCGGCAGCCGCCAGCAGGATCGCCGCCACGCCCAACCATTGCAGCGGCTCCAGGCGATGGCCAAAGGCGAACCAGTCGACGAAGATCGCTGCGATCGGGTAGATGAACGACAGTGCACCGGTCAACGCGGTCGGCAAGCGTTGTATGGCGCTGTACAGCAACACATACATCACGCCGGTGTGCACCATGCCCAGGGTCAGCAGGCTGGCCCAGGCTTCGGTTTGCTGCGGCAACGCCGAGAAGTTCGCCCAGGGCGCCAACAGCAACACGCCGGTGCTAACCTGGATCAGCGCGATCAGATGAGGCGGCGTGCCGGTCAGGCGCTTGATGATCAACGCCGCGATGGCGTACAGCAACGCAGCCCCCAGCGCCAAGGCAATACCCAGCAGATATTCATCGCCACCCTGCCCTTGCTCGCCATGGGCACTGACGATGGCCAGCATTCCGAGAAACGACACCGCCAGCCAGAACAGTTTCTGCGCGGTGATTTTTTCCCCCAGAAACAGCGCCGCCAACCCCACCAACATGAACGGCTGGACGTTGTACACCGCCGTGCCGATGGCAATCGAGGCGCGGGAATAGGAGGCAAACAACAATACCCAGTTGCCGACGATCGCCACACCGCTGAGTACCGCCAGCAGGAAAGTGGTACGGGTGAGGATGCCGGGGCGCAAAAAGCCGAAACCGGCGCAGATCAGCAGCAAGGTCACGGCGCCGAACACGCAGCGCCAGAACACCACATCCAGCACCGGCAGGCCGGAAACCAGCACGAACCAACCAATGGTTCCGGAGATCAGCATGGCGGCAGTCATTTCCAGCGAACCGCGGCGTAAGGTCTTGTCCATCTTCAGGCTCCTTCAGCAAGTGGGCACAGTATGCCGAGCCGTCGGGAGGCTTCTCCATGGTTTGAAAAAGGCTAAACTGCGATTCGACCTTTTTTATCAAGGCAACTTCACACATTCGCCTAATGGAGTTGAAATGACTGACGATATTGACCAGATTCTCATCAGTGCCCTGATGGAAGATTCCCGACGCTCCCTCAAGGCCCTGGCAAACCTCAGTGGCCTGTCCTCCCCCAGTGTCGCCGAGCGCCTTCGCCGGCTCGAAGAACGTGGTGTGCTCAGGGGCTACACCGTCGAAGTGGACCCCAAGTGCTTCGGCTATCAACTCCAGGCCATCGTGCGTATCCGCCCGCTGCCGGGGCAGTTGCAGGAAGTGGAGCGGCAGATCCAGGCCATCGCTGAATTCACCGAATGCGACAAGGTGACCGGCGACGATTGCTTCATCGCCCGCCTGCACGTGCGTTCGATGGAACAGCTGGATACCTTGCTGGACAAACTCAATGTCCACGCCGAGACCAATACGGCCATCGTCAAGAAGACGCCCGTCAAGCGGCGGTTGCCGCCGATGGCTTAGGTGCCGCCTGGTTTGAGCGAACGCATGGCCCGGTGGGAGCGGGCTTGCTCGCGATGACGGCGGGTCAGTCACACCGAAGCTGGATGTGCCGGCCTTTTCGCGAGCAAGCTCGCCCCCACAGGAAGTCCGGCCTCGGCGCTTGTCCGAGGCCGGGGGCACGCTACTTGAGCTCTTCCAGTTCAGGGCTGCGCTGTACTTTAAACACCTCTTGTTCAGGCGCATTGCTCGCCTTCATCAGGTTAAGGGGCTGGACTTTAGCGCAAGCATTCTTGCCGTCGGCATAGATTCCGCTGTGGTTGCATTTCCATTCATAGAAGTTCGCCAGGGCGCCGGACAATTGCAGGCTGTAGTCCGTGCTGCGGGTGCCCGGCGAAAACGGCTGTCCAGCCGGGATGTTCTGGAACCATTTCATCCATTCCTCGCCTCCCACCGGTGGCGGGTTGGCTTGGAAGGTCGGATTCATTGGCGCCAATTGCTGGTACTCGGCGGTCATATGGCAACTCAGGCAAGAGGCCTGAGGATTGTCCACGGGGCCGTTGAGGCGGCCGTTCCAGCCAAGGTGGGTCGGTGGCAGCTCCTTGGTATTGGCATTGATCGCGGTCTGCTTCAACGTCGGGTTGATCTTGGTTTCAGTCGGCGTCGGGTTGGTGAACGCGTTGCCGTTCTCCTTCGGATCGTTCCCCCACATGATTCCCACCGGCACCAGGTTGTCCCAGCCCGATTTACCGGTCATCGCACCGTTGTACTGAAAGGTGCCGAACAACCAGCCGGTATCTTTGACGCGCGTGTCCCGGACGGCGATGTCCATCTGAATCAACGCGACTTTGGTGATGGCGCGTTTGGTTGAGTAGAAGTCCTTGGTGGTGTAGGCACTCCAAAGTACCGGATTGACCAGCGAGGGCACCGTACTGATATCGATGTCTGCGAACAACGCCTTGCACACCACTGTGCCATTGGGAAATCCCTTTGGTTGCGAGGTGTAGCTCGGGTCAGGGTTCTGCGGATCCTTCCAAACCTGGCCGATGGTGTACGCCCCTATATCGTTATAGATGCCGACCGCATAGGTCTGGCCATTCACGGTTTGGGTACTCGCCAACTGTTTGGGCTGGATAGGCGCCTCTTTGGTCAGCCCGTGAATAGCTTCACGACCGTTGGGGCCATAGTGTTGCCAAGGCATGTGATACCACTGACGAACCTTGTTTTTCTGCACGTTCCAGCCGACTTCCGTATTGCCCTCCAGGCAGTAGTTCTTTACCTCGTTCATATAGGTGCGCCAGCTTTCAAAATCATTGCTGAAATTGGCGGGCAGGTGCTTGAAAAACGACGGCATCGAAGTCGGGCCCGGCGCCACGGTGGGGTAGTCCTGACTGAGCCGGAAAAATGCGGAGGGATACGAACTTTTGGGTGGCGCGAAGCCGTAATCAGGGAACGTCCCGGCCTGGGCGCCAGCCATGGACAACGTGCCGGTCAGGGCCAGTAGTGCAACGATCTTTCCTTGGAAATGCTTCATCGATATCTCCTTATCGGGAGACGCCTGCCGTCCCATCGAAGGGTTGAGCGATGCGCAGGGCCTCCTTCTGTTATCAGGCGTTGGCACGATGCCAGACCTGCTCACGGTCCACGCTCAGCGATGTGACGCACCTCCTTGGCGCCCGCCAAGCGGGCACGGTCAGGCCTGGCTCTGGCAGCCGGGTGGGAACGATATCGAGGGAGCGTGGCGAAGATTTCGCGCGGTGATCGATCGATCAACCGCATGCCGACCTTGGCAATGCAATCCCTTGCCATAGGTGTAGATCATTTATCCAAAGGTGCCATCATGCTTCAGGCTTTTTGCCGGCCATTTGCCACGCTCCGGCGATGGTCAGCAAAAAAGGGCTTGTCCCCGGCAATACGATCCGAAGCCTTGGGCCCATTGGCCGCCTGGCCGTCCTGGCCATCGACGTACCAGTAACAGTGCTGCACCGCACGAGTGATGCCCACATATGCCAGGCGCAGGATTTCGTCCTTTTGCGCCGAGTCGTAAGGTTCGGCATCACCGTCCTTGCCTAGCCCGGCCATTCGGTAGACCTGGTTCTTGTAGGGTGAACTGCTCAGGTGCTGGCAGTCGCCCAGCAGGAACACCGCATCGGCCTGGAGCCCTTTGGCACTGTGGTAAGTCATCTGCCTGAGCCGCCTCGCCTCCCACGGCAAGCTAGAATCCACATTAACTGTTGGCTGAATATACTTTTCTATCAATAGCTTATCGCTGCTTTTTCGATACAGCATCAAGATCGAATCACCCTTGCGGTAGTGCTCATCCAGTCGCCGCGCCAGCCCTTCATCGTCTCGATCCAACACATTGACCGGGCTCAGCGAGCGAGACACGCCACTGGCCTTGGCCTTCTTGCCTGGGATAGCCGCAGCGGCGCGAACAATATGCTCGGCCGCATCGATGATGTATTGGTGGCTGCGATAGTTGTCAGTGAGCATGACCCGGGTCGTCGTCGGCGACGGGAATTGCTGGTTGAATGCCATGAAATAGCTCGGTGAACTGCCGCGCCAGCCATAGATCGATTGCCAATCATCCCCGACACACAACAAGGAAGAACGCTGGGCGCCGCGCCCCACGTGCATCGCGGGACCACGGCCGCGTATTTCCCGAAGACTGGCTCGCAGCCAGGAGACGATCTGCGGCGACACGTCCTGGAATTCGTCGATCATCAGGTGCGAAAGCGGCCGGAGCAACGCATCCCCCAGCAACTTGAAGTTTTCCGGCGAGTGTTCGCTGAACAGCGCAAACATGCGGTTGTAGGTCATGACCGGCGGCGATTGGTCGAGCAGATGGTCTTCGAATGCCCGCCAGTAGCGACTCAGCGCCTCGAAGAAATACCGATCGGGGTCATCCTGGGCAAAGGACATCCGACCCACGGCATCCGGGACGTCCAGGCCTAGGTTCTCGATAAAGCCTGCCGCCGCGACAAAGCAGTCCAGCAACGGTGCCGAACCCAGCTCGCCCTTGACCTTGTAATCGAACCCTGGCCCGGCACTGGCATCGCCGGCCATTGATGCTAATACACGTTTTGACACCTCATAACTTTCAAGCCATATCAGTGGCTTACGACAGAAAGCTTGAAACAGGGTGCGCTTGACCGCCCATTCCGCGCGGATGCTCAACTTGGCGCCCGGACGACTGAGCCGGGCGTCTTCCCGTGGATCGAACCCCAGTATTACCCAGGCATCCAGGGAAGGCGCGTAACCATGGCAGTGGAACGTCGACCCATTGATCTCGAACGCTTGTCGTTTCGGCTCGATACCCTTGATCGGCCATGCACCGGCGCGCAACCACAGGTCTTCGACGGCATCGCACAACTCTTCGTCGCGCTGGGCTGCCAGCGCGGTCACGGCGACCCGCTTTTGTACATCCGGGTGATCGCGCTCCAGTTCCTTGAGCTGCAGCGCGTGGCGGGACAACGGCAGGATCAGCTCACGGAAACGCGGGTCACGCTGGTAAAGGTTGTAATAACAGGCGTTGAGTTGCTGGCGCTGGGCGTCATTGATGCGCAAATCAAAAGGATTGCCCTGGGCATCATCGTCACCCGCTTCGGCGCGATGGCTCAGGGTCTCGAACGCCTGGAGCCGTTCGAACCCGGGCAGGCTGCGGACCATGGGCAAGATTCGCGAATGGAATGTCCGCACCAAGTCCCGAGCTTCCTTGAGGCTGACGGTACGTCCCCACAGGGCAAACACTTCGATCAGTTTCTGGATGAAATCCTTACGCGATTCCCGGGTAAACGTCACCACGGTCATCGAGTCCAATTCGAAACCCAGGTAATGGGACAACAGCACAATGCGCAGCACCAGGGTGGTGGACTTGCCCGCCCCGGCCCCGGCGACCACCGAGGTCGAGGGTGTGTCGCTGAAAATCATCTTCCATTGCGCGGCACTCGGTTGTGCATGGACCGGCAGCAATCGGGCGACATCTGCCTTGATGCGTTTCTTCAACTCAGCGGTCAGCGGCAGGCGCCAGTCATCGAACAGCAGATCATCGACCTGCGGTGCCGGATGCTCCGTGCTGCGCGAATCACGGATCAACAGGACCTGACGGCCTTCCTCAAGCCCTTCGGCCCGGCCTTCCTTGTATCCATAGTCAAAACCGGCGGTATGACCGCTGCGGAAACCGTCGGCCTGGCCATGCAACCAGGAGGCACGATGTTGGGCTCGCAGGCGTGTCAGGCCATGGCCGAAGAATCGGGCGACCAGGCGCTTGAACAGCGGCATCTGGGCCAGGGATAAAAGCTCGGGGGGAAGATCGGGAGTGTGTTGCGCCACGCTGGGGACTCCGGTGTTCATGAACCATGACGGCTATGGTGTCTGTATTTGCCGTCAGGTTCCACCCAAAAGCTTTTAAGTCATGGGTTTAGGCGATGAAGTGAAAGTTGGCTCACGAATTAATATCTGGTTAGTCGATAGGTTTGACGCGTTTTTTACGCTTTTTGTCGATGATTTCCTTCGCGAGAATAGCGCCATCAACCATCGCTTTCGCTCCCAGCGAAAAGGACACGAACATGCTCGAACTCAGGCCCTTCGCCACCTTGGGCGCCGCCAACCACGGCTGGTTGGATGCCCACCACCATTTTTCGTTCGCCGAGTATTACGACCCGCAACGCATGCATTGGGGCAACCTGCGCGTCTGGAACGATGATGTCATCGCCCCTGGCAGCGGTTTTCCCCAACACCCGCACCGGGACATGGAAATCATCACCTATGTGCGCGAAGGCGCGATCAGCCATCAGGATAATCTGGGTAACAAAGGCCGTACGCAGGCCGGTGATGTACAGGTCATGAGCGCCGGCACCGGCATTGCCCATAGCGAATACAATCTGGAGTCGACGGCCACCCGCATCTTCCAGATATGGATCATCCCCAACGAAGAAGGCCTGGCACCGTCATGGGGGGCCAAGCCGTTTCCCAAGGACTCGCGCGAAGGCTTCGTGACGTTGGCCAGTGGCAAGGCCGGCGATGACCAGAGCCTGCGCATTCGCGCCGACGCACGACTGGTAGCGGCCAATCTCAAGGCGGGTGAAAGTGCGGAGTATCGGCTGGACGCCGCACGTCGAGCTTATCTTGTGCCGGCCACAGGATTGATAGAAATCAATGGCTTGCGTGCACAAGCTCGAGACGGTGTTGCGATTGAAGATGAACGGATATTGCGAGTGACCGCGATCGAAGACAGCGAAATCGTGCTCGTTGACCTCGCCTAACCCCTGCATCGCAGCACTGCTGCTCTTGTGGCGAGGGAGCTTGCTCCCGCTGGGTGGCGCAGCGGCCCTAGAACCCGGCGACGCGGTGGATCAGGTCGATTGAGTGAGCTTGAGGGGGGCTGCTGCGCAGCCCAGCGGGAGCAAGCTCCCTCACCACAAAGCTCACATCACATGTATCACTTGCTGGTGATAGCCCCATCCACCAACGTTTGCGCCTCAGCCACCAATTGCTTGAGGTGCGCATCGCCAAGGAAGCTTTCGGCGTAGATCTTGTAGATATCCTCGGTCCCGGACGGGCGTGCCGCAAACCAGCCGTTTTCGGTCATGACCTTCAAGCCGCCAATGGCCTGGTCATTGCCCGGCGCATGGCTGAGGATATTCTGGATCTTCTCCCCGGCCAGTTCGGTGGAGGCCACCTGATCGGGCGAAAGCTTGCTCAACAGCGCCTTCTGTTGGGGGCTGGCCTTGGCATCGACGCGTACCGAGAAGGGTTCGCCCAGCTCGTCAGTCAACGCGCGGTAGGCCTGGCTCGGGTCGCGACCGGTGCGCGCGGTCATTTCAGCTGCCAACAGCGCAGGGATCAGGCCGTCCTTGTCGGTACTCCAGACGCCGCCGTCCTTGCGCAGGAACGAAGCACCGGCACTTTCTTCACCCCCAAAGCCCAGGGAACCATCGAACAGGCCATCGGCAAACCACTTGAAGCCCACCGGCACTTCATAGAGGCGGCGCCCCAAGCGCTTGGCCACGCGATCGATCAGGCCGCTGCTGACCACCGTCTTGCCCACGGCGGCATCGGCGCGCCATTGCGGGCGATTCTGGAACAGATAGTCGATGGAGACCGCCAGGTAGTTGTTCGGCGCCAACAGGCCACCGGACGGGGTCACGATGCCATGGCGGTCATGGTCCGGGTCGCAGGCAAAGGCCACGTCGAAACGTTCCTTCAGGCCAATCAACCCTTGCATCGCATGGCTGGAGGACGGGTCCATGCGGATCTGCCCGTCCCAGTCGACGGTCATGAAACGGAAGGTGGAATCCACGTGAGTGTTCACCACTTCCAGGTCCAGGCGGTAATGCTCGGCAATGGCCGGCCAGTAGCGCACGCCCGCGCCGCCCAACGGATCGACGCCCAGACGCAACCCGGCAGTACGGATGGCATCGAAATCGATGACGTTGATCAGGTCTGCCACGTAGGTGTTTACATAGTCGTGACGGTGGGTGGTATCGGCTTTCAGGGCCTGCTCGTAGCTGACGCGCTTGACGCCGGCGAGCTGGTTGGCCAGCAATTCGTTGGCCTTGGCTTCGATCCATTTGGTGATGTGGGTATCGGCCGGGCCACCGTTGGTAGGGTTGTACTTGTAACCGCCACTTTGCGGTGGGTTGTGGGACGGCGTGATGACGATACCGTCCGCCAGGCCCGAGGTGCGGCCACGGTTGTAGCAGAGAATGGCGTGGGAAACCGCCGGTGTCGGGGTGTATTCATCGCCTTCGGCGATCATTACGGTGACGCCATTGGCCGCGAATACTTCCAGCGCGCTGGCGCCCGCCGGGGTCGATAGCGCGTGGGTGTCGATACCGACAAACAGCGGCCCGTTGATGCCCTGGGCTTCGCGGTACAGACAGATCGCCTGGCTGATGGCCAACACGTGCCATTCGTTGAAGCCCAGGTCGAAGGAGCTGCCACGGTGCCCGGAAGTGCCAAAAGCCACGCGCTGGGTCGCAACCGAGGCATCGGGTCGGCCGGTGTAGTAGGCCGTCACCAGTCGCGGGATATCGATCAACAACTCTGCCGGTGCCGGCTTGCCCGCAAATGGACTGACTGTCATGCAAAACCTCTGAGTGGAGTGGCTCGGTAAATGGGGTGCAGTTTACTGACAGTTCGACCATGGCGCGATGGGTTCGATCCATTGCTGCCGACTACGCCTGTTCGAGTCTCAAGGCATCGGCCAGCGCGCAGAGGGCCGCGTCCATGTCCTGTGGCCCGTTAAGGGCATGGGTGAGGCGCATATGTTGCGCATACAGGCCCTGGAGGCTGAACAACTCCCCTGGCGCGATGACGATTCGCTGGGCAAGCAGCCGATGGAAGACCCGCCGCAAGTCGACCCGTCGCGTCGATTGCATCCAGATCGTCGCACCACCTTGAGGTTCTGCCCATTGCAGGCTATCCCCTAGCCGCTCGCGCAGCAATTGCGTCGTCGAAACCGCGCTTTCGCGCAGCAGGCGCCGCAACACCAGCAAATGCTGGTCAATCCGACCGTTGCTGTACAGCCGGGCGATGGCTTTCTGGCGAATCGGCGACAAGCAAAACGCACGCAACAGGAAATGTCGCTGCAGGTGCAGGGTCAACTGGCGCGACAACACGTAGCCATACGGCGCCTCTGGCCCGATGGTTTTCTCGAACGTCGAATAGACGATCAGCCGGTCCGGGTCGAGCAAGTCTCGAAAAGGCGTCCCCCTCGCCTCGAACGCCAGGTCCGTATGGCTATCGTTCTCCAGCACCCAAGTTCCGTGCCGCTCCAGCAGATGCGCGATGGCACGACGGTTCTCTTCAGGAACGAGCGTCCCCCTCGGCATGTTCAAGACCGACGACAGCACCACCAGGCGTACAGTTTCGTTCACCAGCAGTTGTTCCAGTTGCTCGACATTGAGCTCGCCACTGGTCAGCAGTGGCAGCTCGATGACGTTGACCTCCGCCGACTGCAGCAGGCGCAACACTGCCCAATCGCAGGGCGATTCGATCAGCACGGCGGACCCGCGCAGTGCCAGCACCGCGATCAGGATCTCCAGCACGCCACGCAGGTCGGCGCCAATGTAGACGTCATCGGCATTCCAGCAACGGGCCGGCGAAGACGTGTAGCGGGCAGCCAGCGCGGTGCGCAGCTCCAGCTCACCCCAGGGTTGCGAGGGTGTCTGCGAGGAGCGTGGGTACTGGCGCAGCAGTTCGCGTTCGAGCAGCAACAGCGGGCTGTCCAATGGCTGCATCGACGCCGGTTCGTCCGCACTGAGCACCCGCATGCCTGGTCGTCGGGCATTGACGTACAGGGTCTCGAGCAAATCGTCACCGCCGTCCAGGGTGGCCATGCTGGGCACTGGCAGCGCGTAGTAGCCGGACTTGGCGATCGAATAGACCCGCCCTTCCTTTTCCAGCAGCGAATACGCGTACTGAATGGTCGATATCGATACGTTCAGACGCTCGGCCAGTTGCCGCAGCGACGGCAGGCGAACCCGCGCATCAACCTCCAGCTCGTTGATCAGCGTGGTCAGGTAGCGATAAACCGCCTGGTAGGCGAAGCCTGTCTCCCGGCAACCTTTCATCGGCTCAGGCCAGGACAGCGGGTCGCCGCCGACCCAGTCGCAACACCGGGTACAAGGACTGGGGACGAGGTAGATGATTGCGTCAAACCTCGTTCCTCAATGCCTTGCCGAGCGTTCATGCAGCCCATCGGCAGGCGACCCGGCTTCTGCAGTGTCGATGCCGTCAATGGTCTGCTGCAGATCGGCGCCCGGGGCAATGTCCGGTTGTTCCGGCAGTGAGACGCTCGCCCGGTACAGCTTGCCAAGGATGTCGATGGGCAGGCCGCTGACCTCGACCATCCACTGCGCAACCTGATCGACGACGGTCGCGCCCTGCATGGCCTTGTGCAGGTCCGGCATCGCCACCAGCATGCCGGGATGGCAGCAACGCAGGAAATGCTCCAGGCCCGCACCCTGCCCCACGAAGGGCGCGAACAGCATGCACACCAGTTGCGTTTCGCTGAGCCCCAGGATCTTTTGCGCTTCAAGGGCGGCGTAGGCACGACGCTCGGGAATCGACGACGGTGAGCCGAACAGTGCCCGGGCCTGTTCGCAGGCGTGTTCCGGCAGTTGCTTGCGATGCATGATCATGATCGCTCGCTGCGCGTAGTCTCCATAGCCGGTTTCATAGCTGCGTCCATGCAGGTAGCAGGCCTGCAGACCGTGCAGATGGGCCGACAGCAGCGGGCTGATGTATTCGTTTTCAGGCGCCGATGGCACAAGCCCCTCGGTCTGCACCCGCAGGAACTCGTTGAAGAGCGGCCAGTTGGTCCCCTCCGAACGAACGACGATCAGGTCGTCGATGCCGACGTGGCCCACTCGCCGGCAAGCCTCGAAGTGACCCTCGGGCCTCCAGGCATCGAGGCGATCCGGCCCATAGAAATGCCGGTAGATATCACCACCCAGGGTGTCGAGGTGGGCAAAGAGGTTGTCGAAACCGCAGGCGTGCTCGGTCTGCAGGCCGATCTTGCGAGTCGCGCGGCGAAGGCCTGATATGAATTGTTTTTGCTGGCGCGGTGTATCGCTGCTGACCAACGAATCCACGCCCGACTCCCAGCGAGCCATATGCCGATAGAATTCGGCCATCGCCAGGTAGCCGTCATCCCCAATCTCCAAGGGGCTGTCGACCGCACGAAGATGCCCCAGGACCAGCAGGTCCATGCGATTGGCTTCGTGCCCTGCCACCGACAAGGGCTGCCGGTGATTGAACGGCAACACCTCGCGGTTATCCGCCATCAGCAATTCGACCCGGGGATCATCGTAGACAAACAGCGCGCTGTAGCAGCGGTGGATGTTTTCCAGCGTCGCCTGGGTGGTTTCGCTCAAGCGTGGCGTGGCGACACGCAAGGTGAAGGTCACCGGATGTCGCCCCGCGATACTCAGCTGTGCGGCCCGCAAGGCGGTCAGCACATAAAAGCTTTCCCGGCTCCCGTTCAGGACCGTCAACACGCGATAATCGCCAATCCGCTCGATGCCTCCGGCGGCGACAATTAAACGCTGGATCAAAAGCTGCAACGCGGTACGTTCTGCCCGGGAATAAAAACCTGACAGTCGTTGCAGTATCTGTTGATACACGTGAGTCATTGCCTGCTCATGAATTGCACTCATAGCCATTTACCTGGAAATTCAACTATCGGCGTCGCACCCGCACCAACGTGACTGCACGACGTGTTGGTCTAGATGATTGTTCTAGCACTCAAAGAGTATTAGCAATACGCTCGAGCATTGCTTGTTGTAATTATTTGATACATATACTGAGAGTCGGCTCACGCCCCAGCAACCCTCCGCCGAAAGCCTTTAAATCAGGGGGCCTAACCGACCAAACGGCACGTCCTAGGAGAATTCCGACAACGTCCCACAGACAATGAGTACGAGAAATAAAGAACTTGCCGAACTTTAATTGACTCTCTACCCCGCCCTGTTTTCCCCGGGGTCGATAGATAGCCCCGCACCCATTAACGTTTATTGCCCCTTGAATGCATCTTGAAGGATGAAGACCTTCGAAAAAGTTATACAGCACCACGACTTCTTCCTTGATATGGAAATCAGCGTTCAATTATCAAGACTTAAACAATGATTAGAAGATACAGATTGAGGGCAAAAACCAGTTCAGATGTTGGTCGGCAGACCGTTTCAGGCTTGAGCGAACCGGGACAGGCCATTCAAGGCACGAAAGGCCAGGTAAGAACGCAGCACCGCCAGGCAGGAGGTGCCGTCAGAAAGGATAAGAAGGTGTCAGGACGAAGGCAGCGCAAGAGCCCAGGTGATGACTCTTGCGCAAGGCAGGGTTCAGACCGGGTCGATGACCTGAAGGGCAACACGTTCACGGCAAGGGCATTCGCCCATGTAACGGTGAGCCTCGACAAACTCGGAGAACGGGAAGACCCGAGTCTTGAGTGGCAACAGCACACGGTCGGCGGTCAGTTGATTGATATCGCGCAGTGCTCGTTGCAAGGCCACCTGGTCCTGGAGAATGCCCAGTTCCGGTTTGCCGGTGAAATTGCCGATGCAGTGCACAAAGAACTGAATGTTCTTCTGGAACGCCGCGCAGGCTGGAAACGGCGTCTGGTTGCCGCCCTGCAAGCCATACAGCACCAGGCTGCCACGCGGTGCCAACACGTCACCCAGCAGCGACATCTGCGGCCCGCCGAGGCCGTCGAAGACCACATCGACGCCACGGTTGTCGGTGAGCTTGTTGATTTGCATCAGCAAGTCCTGCTCTTCGGTGACGATGACCTTTTCGGCGCCCAGCGACAACAGGTACTCACGCTCTTCAGCCGTCTTGGTGGCCGCGATCACCCGCACACCCAGGGCCTTGCCCAGTTGTACGAAGGAAGGACCGGCGCAATGACTGGCATCGGTGACCAGGGCGAATTGCCCCGGCTTGACCCGTGCCAGGTCCATGTAGGCGAAATAGGCGATCAGCAGCGGCGTGTAATGCACGGCGGCTTCGATCGGGCTGAGCACGTCGGGATAACGGGTCAGGGCGGTGCGTGGCAGCACGATGACCTCACCGTACACCGGATAATCGTTCGGGCTTTCGGCCGGAAAACTGGCGACCTTGTCGCCCACGGCCAAGTCATCGACGCCGTCGCCGACGGCCGTGACCACGCCGGCCATTTCATGGCCCAGGCCCGAAGGCAGGCGCGCCTGGGACGACGCCAGGTTCTGGCGCCACAAGGTGTCGTACCAACTGATGCCGATCGCTTCGACGCGGACCTGCACTTCTCCTGGCGCAGGAAGAGCCGCCGTATGCTCTTCGCATTTGAGCACCTCGGCACCACCAAACTTGTGAAAACGGATCGTGCGGGACATCGCAAACCTCGTCAAAGTAACCTCTAATGCCATGAACTCTATCCGGGCTTTGTACCCAAGACCATCAGTGGCTATTAATAGTCGACATGCCTGTCATTGATTCCGCAGCAAGAAAAACCAAGCCATTGCGTAGGACTTAACCTAAGAAAACTCAATTAGCCGGTGCAGAGTACCAGTCTTTCCCCGTAAGATTCATGCCGGCCATTGTTCCCATATGGCCGCTCACGTCAAGCTTGCCGAATCTGCCAGGACCCCAGATGAATCGTAATGACCTGCGGCGTGTCGACCTGAACCTGTTGATCGTGTTCGAAACATTGATGCATGAACGCAGTGTGACTCGCGCGGCCGAGAAACTGTTCCTAGGCCAACCGGCCATCAGCGCCGCGCTGTCGCGCCTGCGCAGCCTGTTCGATGACCCGTTGTTCGTACGTACCGGTCGCAGCATGGAGCCTTCGGCCCGGGCGGTCGAGATCTTCGCCCTGCTCTCCCCGGCCCTGGATTCGATTTCCACGGCGGTCAGCCGGGCGGCGGAATTCGACCCGGCCACCAGCACCTCGGTGTTTCGCATTGGCCTGTCGGACGACGCCGAATTCGCCCTGCTGCCGATGCTGCTCAAGCGCCTGCGGGCCGAGGCGCCCGGCATCGTGCTGGTGGTGCGCCGGGTCAACTACATTCTGATGCCTGGTTTGCTGGCGTCCGGTGAAATCTCCATCGGTGTCAGCTACACCGACGACCTGCCGGCCAACGCCAAGCGCAAGGTCCTGCGACGCAGCTTGCCCAAAGTGTTGCGGGCCGACACCGCGCCGGGACGACTGACCCTGGACGAATTCTGTGCTCGCCCCCATGCCCTGGTGTCTTTCGCGGGTGATTTGAGCGGTTTCATCGATGAAGAGCTGGCGAAACTCGACCGCAAGCGCCATGTGGTGCTGGCCGTACCGCAATTCAATGGCCTGAGCACGCTGCTGTCGGGCACCGACATCATCGCCACCGTCCCTGACTACACCGCCGACGCCCTGACCGCCGCCGGCGGCGTACGCGCCGAAGACCCACCGATTCCAGTGCGTAGCTTTGAGCTGCACATGGCTTGGCGCGGATCCCAGGACAACGATCCTGGGGAGCGTTGGTTGCGGTCGCGGATTCAGATGTTCTTCGGGGATCCGGATAGCCTGTGATGGATTTTCACTGCGCAGTGGCACTCATCTCAACTTTCAGTTGATCAAGGCGGCCAACGACCTGGGGCGCTCGCTAAGGATCCGAATGGAAGTCTCCAGCTACGACGCGCTATGCCTGACGGTTCAGGCCGGCCTGGGCATTGGCATCATGCCCGAGGGGAGCGCGGCGATTTACAAAATGGACGGAGCGAAGGTGATCAGGCTGGATGAGCCGTGGGCCTCCCGCGAACTCAGCGTATGCGTGAGGTCGCGAACGGCGTTGTCGGTCGCGGCAGGCTTGTTCCTGCAGCACTTGCTCGAAATGGAGTAAGCGATGTCGGGCTCAAAGGCGCGAAGGTAAAATCACCCGTTTATGAACAGCGTGCGCTCGATGACGCCCCATCTCGCGCAAGGCGGAAGCTATTCGAGCATGGATAGCCTTGCACCACATGCTGCATGTCATGACGCCAAAGATGGCTACTAAGTAGCGATCGCCTGCTCGTCGTCGGCCCTGAGCTGGTCCAATACCGAACGCTCCGGACGCGGTGCACCGAGATGCAAGTAACGTAGTTCATCCATAAAGGCACTCCAGAGTGAAGGGCCGCCCTTCTCCAGCACCTCCGCGCGCAAAGACGCTTCCTTGCTCGGCTGCGTATGCCGAACACCCCAGGCAGCCACATGCGCGAGCAGAGGTACCAGCTGTATTGCTGCTTCCGTGAGGCTGTAAATTACTTTCTGCTGGTGATTCGGATCCGGGCATCGTGTCAGCAGGCCAGACGCGGTCAAGTGTTTCAGCCTACTTGCGAGGATGTTCGTGGCGATGCCTTCCTGGTTTTTCTCCAGCAGGACGCCATAACTGCGTCTGTTCTCGAACATGACATCGCGGATAACGATCAGGCTCCAGCGGTCGCCGATCTGCTCAAGCGTCAGGTTGATCGGGCAGCCCGATCGTCTTGTTTGTTGCACAGCTACTCTCCTTGAATTTCCACTTGCATTGTGCAAGGTGCTCGAATATTATTCAACCACTTGCACAATGCAAGCGCTATGACAGCTCCGGCGGATCGGCAAAAAATCGAACATCCGGGCTTTCATCACGGGTAACACCGGCAATTCGATGCTGCGTATGGCCGGAAAGGCGGTAACAGCGACATGGCACGATGAGTTGGCGTTTTGCTGAAGGTCATCACAGCTGTACGTACCTACATATCCACCACACACAATGGTTAAGAACACGATGAAATTCTCCACCATCACTTCGCGCACCCTACTCGCGGTATCGTTAGCATTCGCGGGCGCCTTCGCTGCTGTAGCTCCGGTCCAAGCTGCTGCGCCGATGCAGCACAAGCAGGTTCCAGGCTTCTATCGCACGATGATTGGCGACTATGAAGTCACCGCGCTCTATGACGGCGGCGGTAGTATCGACTCCAGTCTCCTACACGGTGATCCCGCGCTCATTCAGTCCCTCTTGGCGCGCTCCTTCCAAAACGATCCCAAGCATGTTTCGGCAACCGTCCAAGGCTTCCTCGTCAACACCGGCTCCAAACTCGTTCTCATCGATACCGGTTCAGGCGGTCACTGGGGCCCTCCTACACTGGGCAAGCTCGCGCAGAACTTGAAGGCCTCCGGCTACAAGCCGGAGCAGATTGACCTGGTTCTACTGACTCACCTTCACGCTGACCATGCTGGCGGTATCTACCAAAACGGGAAACGCGTCTTTCCGAACGCGACCGTGATGATGACGAAGGCCGACGCCGATTTCTGGCTGTCGAAGGAAATCATGGCCAAGGCTCCGGAAGAATCGAAAATCTTCTTCAAGGTCGCACAGGATGGCGCCGCGCCTTATATCGCTGCGGGTAAATGGAAGCCGTACGAAGGCATGGCCGAAATCGTTCCAGGCATTGCACCGTATGCCATTCCCGGCCACACGCCCGGTCACACCGGCTACATGATTTCCTCAAAGGGTCAGTCGCTGCTCATCTGGGGCGACGTAGCTCATGTTGGCGCCGTCCAAATGCCGCACCCGGAAATCAGCATCGTCTTCGACTCAGACAGCGCGTCGGCGGTCAAAACGCGTGAAGACCTGCTGGTGAAACTCGCTGCGGACAAGACGATGATTGCCGCAGCCCACATGCCGTTCCCTGGCCTGGGCCGTCTTCGCAAAGCCGACAACGGCGAAGGCTACGACTGGGTACCGGCGACTTTCCTCAACCTGGAGTGAACTGACCATGACTTACGATTCATCTTCCGTCCGTGAGCTTCGGGATGCGATGTTTGCCTTCGACTTTGCGCATCCCGTACGCACCATCGAGACGCTCCGCGTCGGCATGGAGGCCATTTCACAAGCGAACCCGCCGGCGGCCGACCTAACCGTCGAGACGATCCAACTCGGTGGCGTAGCTGCGGTGGCGATTACGGCTCCTGGCGCTTCCAAGGACCGAGTCATCTACCATTTCCATGGTGGTGGCTGGGTGGCTGGCTCTCCTTCCTCGCATTTAGGCATGCTTGGGGAGCTGTCTCGAGCGGCAAAGTCCCAGGTCATCGTTCTGGACCACTCCAAGGCACCTGAGCACCCATTTCCGGCGTCCTACGACGAGTCCATCCGCGGCTACGAAGCACTGCGTGCGCTTGGCAAGCCATTCGCCGTGACAGGTGACTCCAGTGGCGGGGGCATGGCTCTCAACGTTCTGGCCTATGCAGCCTCGAAAGGCCACAAGGACGCGCGAGCAGCGCTACTCATTAGCCCATGGGCAGACTTGACGCTGACGCTGCCCTCGTTAACGCAACTGGCTCACCGCGACCCAATGGTCAACGCAAGCGCGATGCGGGAGATGGTAGCGGCTTACGCTGGCAACCACGATTTGAAGGATCCGCGCATCTCGCCCCTGTTCGCCGACATGCACGGTTTTCCTCCGCTGCTCATACATGTCGGAAGCGACGAAGTACTGCTCGACGACGCGCTTGAAATTGACCGAAAGGTGCGCGCGGCCGGCGGCGAATCGCACCTTGAGGTGTGGCCGGAGATGTTGCACGTCTGGCACATTCAAACAGCCTCTTTGCCCCAGGCCCACGACGCGCTCCAGAGAGCCGGCGAGTTTCTCATCGGGCACCTCGCTGACTAGCACGCGCACGCACACACACTGCAAAACTGCAGACACTCGATAGGAGATTGTAATGACTACTGACACCAACCCACCGGGAACAGCATGGATGCAAATCGTCAAGAAGAAAGGAACGAGCGACTTCGCGAAGTCGTTCACCGCTGACGCCAGCCTTCAGACCTCAGCCCTAAGCAAGACGGTGGTCGGCCCGACATCCATCGGGGCATTCTTTGCCGCGACGAGCACGATGTACGAAGACTTCGTGTTCACCGCGGAGACGGTTGACGGTGCGAAGACTTACCTTGAGTGGGATGCCATCCACGGTGGTAAGCCGGTCGCCGGCACCACCATCATCACTCGGAATGAGTCTGGCCTCGTCCACAATATCAAGCTCTTTCAAAGCCCGTTCCCCGTCGTTCGTGAGTTCTCGGCTGGCCTGAAAGAGCGACTCGAAGAAACACTCGGCCAAGATTTCTTTAGCTAAGTCGGGGCCAACTCGTCGCCGCGTATTAGCTGAACGACACAACTGAGGAAACGCTCATGCCAGTTTTTCACGCCCACATTCCAGCTCGGAAATTCTCTAGCGAAGAGAAACGCGCGCTGGCGGATGCCTTGAATCTCGCTCTTCATGAAGCCATGGATACGCCCAAGGATGACCGCTTCGTCATCATCAGTGAGCACAAGGACGATGAGCTTTTCATCCATCCGACTTTTCCTGACATGAAGAGATCTGACAAGCGCATGGTCGTAACGGTGACGATAGGCTCGAGCAGGACAGTGGAGCAGAAGCGCAAGCTCGCGGAGTTGGTCACCCGTTACGCGGTAGAAAAGTGGGCGTCAGCCAGGACGACATCAGCCTGATCATGTATGCCGTTCCCTTGGAGAACATGAGCTTCGGCGGTGGCAAGCTGGTCTCTGACATTGACCTCTCCATGCCTTGGGTAAACAAGTAAGAAATACGAACGCCGCCCCGTTCTTTAGAAACGGCGCAGCAGAATTGACTCGAGCAGCTGGCAGTCCTTGCGCGCGCGCCCAAAGAGGTAAGCTATGACCGATTGGCATTTCTACGAACCGGCACAGGGACATTCCCCCAGTGAGACCATCGCCGCATAAGTTTTCGCTAGCTTGTCGAAGCGCGCAACGATGCGGCCGTTCTCCTTCAGCCAGCTGAGCATGCACTCAATGATGTTGCGTTGTCGGTATTTGGGGCGATCAAACAGTCTCGGTAATCCTGGCTTGGATTTGCGCTTCATCGTGCGCAGCGGGATAACCGGCTGCATCCGATAGCGGTCGCAGTAGCGCCGCAACGCTTCGGCGTCGTAGCCTTTGTCGGCCAGCAACCATCGGCAGCGCTTGCGAGGGCGCCCTCGCAAACCTGGGATGTAAGCGTTATCCAGCAGCGGCTGTGCATAGGCAATGTCGCTAGCTTGCCCGCCGGACAGTAGAAAATTCAACGGTACGCCATTGGCATCGCACAGCATGTGAATCTTCGTCATCAGGCCGACCCGGCTTCGTCCGAGGGCATGATCTTGCGGTTCTTTAGCAGCGCCCGAGCAGAGCACCAGAACACTGGGCTCCTGCCTTTGATGGACGCGGACTTTACTGAGTCCCGACGATTGCTGGGTTCAAATGAGTTTCAGCTGATTTCGTACAGAACCCACGCATGGCTGGGTACGCCCAAGAGCCTGAACTCGGCTTTTTCAGCACCACAAAGCACTATTAATTTCTTATACGCAGACACCCTAACGCCCCACTCACCGGAGTTTCTGGGCGCGAAGCGAGAATATTCTCATGCGCCGTGAATTGTTATGAATGGCTCTGCAAATATCAATCAAACAGTATTCAGATAAGCCACTTTTTTACCCCAGACGAACGAATACCTGCTTCTACAGAAACACTGGGCTGAGAGGCATGCTCATCAGAACACAGAAAAAGCGACTAACAGCATCTTCTTTACAATCTGCGGATCCTCGCCACGAGATATCTGTGACGCAGCATTACTTAATTGCGCATCAATATAGATAGATGCAAACTCTGATGACATGTCTGCAGAGAATTCACATTTGGCTTTTGCACGCTCCACCCATTTCCTGTAAGCCGTTAATGCTTGCTCTTGAATGAAATCGATTTGTGCTCGTGTTGCCTCACCCAAGTGCATGCGTGATTCGCGCATCTTTATCAAAAGACATCCCTTTGGTATCCCTTGACTGTCACTCACCGAGGTGGCGAATGACACCAGGCTGTCAAGCATCTCTCGAAACGGCTTTTCTGCCTTTAACATCTCCAGCACAGAATCCAGCTCCTGTTCCTGATATTTAAGAATAACGGCTTTCATCAAGCCATCTTCATTCCAAAATTCACGATAAAGACCTGGCTTCGATATATCGCACCTTCTGCAAATTTCATTAAGGGATAAGCTGCGTACGCCCTCTTTCCAATAGGCTTCCATTGCCACATCCAAAACGTGATCACGGTCCAGGGTCTTAGGTCGTCCCCTTGAAGGCTTTGTCGGATTTAAGCTCATTTTGTACCACCTGGTATTTTAACTTGACACACGGCACCCTCCCCTCCTATTTTGTACCGAATGGTACTTAATAGACAACCCAGCGGGAAAGAAAAATGAGCGAAGCCAAAAAAAGCGTCATCATCACCGGTAGCAGCAGTGGATTTGGCCTAAAAGCAGTGAAAGACTTTGCAGACAAGGGCTACCAAGTGTTCGCCACCATGCGTGGCACAGAAGGCAAGAACGCCGCAGTCAAGACCGCGCTGGAAGCGTATAGCAACCTCATCCATGTCGTAGATATGGATGTCACCAGCGACGAATCCGTCAAGACAGCCATTGCTGGTGTGCTGGCTAAAGCGGGCAAGATTGATATTTTGATTAACAATGCAGGCGTAATGTACCTGGGTATTACGGAGGCATTTAGCATTGCCCAAGCCAGGGAGCAGATGGAAACCAACTACTATGGCGCCATGCGCATTATACAGGCTGTCTTGCCCGCTATGCGGGAAGCCAAATCCGGTCTGATCATTAACACCTCATCAATGGTCGGCCAGATTTCGGCGCCGTATTTCTCTACATACGCCGCCACCAAGCACGCTCTGGAAGGCTACGTCCAAGGCTTACGTTACGAAGTGGCGCCCTTCGGTATTGATGTTGCCATCGTGCAACCAGGCCCGTTCCCTACTGGTCTGAGTGCTGGAGGGCAAGCGCCTTCCCGTCTTGACGTACTGGAGAGCTATGGTGACTTGGCAAAGATACCTGATGCTATGTTCGCAGAATTCGCGAAATTCATGCAGTCTGACCAGGCACCAGATCCACAGTTGGTCGTCGATACTTATTTAGCGTTAGCAGATATGCCTGCCGGCAAACGTCCTACACGCACAGCGGTAGGCATGGTTTGGGGTGTTGATGAAATTAACGCTGCCAAACAACCCATTCAAGACCGTGTTTTAAAAGAAATGCAACTAGAGAATATTTTAGGCGGCGCTGACGCGTAATTCCCTGTAACAGGGCAAGCTATTCCTTGCCCTGTTTCAGCTAAACATCACAATCGCACTCCTTCCTTGGGAAACGTCCAATAGCAGTTCTTTAGCTCCGATTAGCGCAGCGCAATTGAAGAGCAAAGATCTAAGCGCCAACAGCCTTCGCGGGGTGCATACGCTTCGAGGCGAGCAATTTTAGCCACTAGTTAGGCCCCTTGCGGGGCAGGGAGCATACAGTGAAGGTTACACTTCTCTACGGTGGCCTACTTGCAATCTTATTCATTGCACTAAGTGCCCGAGTAATTATTGGAAGAATGGGGCCTGGCAGCCCTAGCCTTGGCGACGGTGGCAATTCCGTCATGTTTCGGCGCATTAGAGGACATGGCAATTTCGCTGAGTACGTTCCACTGGCGCTCGTGCTGATTGGATTTCTAGAATTAACCGGCTCACCGCAATGGCAACTACACACGCTCGGTTCAGTACTACTTGTTGGACGCATTCTACATGGCTACGCACTTTCGTTTACAGACGACAATTCTTTTGGTCGTAACGCCGGCATTTTTGCAACTCTTTTAGTACTGTCCACCTCGGCCGTGCTTTGCATTTGCAGGTATTTTGGTGGCGTCTAATGAGGCGTGCAACGCGACCTTTTTTCGGGCTGTAACTACCGTCCTGGAGCCCAGTCAAAATGTTCTTCGGGGATCCGGATAGTCTGTAATCGTATCGGCTGCATGGCAAGGAGCACCGTTTCTCGATCGGTACTGACTCCGACATAGGCCTCCATCCTTGGTTTTGCTGAGGGACACGGTTGGGTAGAACGCAACGTTGGCCTTACGCACCACAGTTATATCGAGTGTGAATCAAGATCTGTGTTGAGGGTGGCGCGCTCGCCGCGCCCTCGATCGCTCCTCGTATCCAGCGCACCGCTGCGGCCGTCTCGCCAACGAAATCATGAGAGATAACGTAATCCATGACACCGGACTCCAGCATCGCCCGCGTATGAACCGTAAGCTCATGGCCGACGAAAATAGGCCGATCCTCAGCCGCAATGGTATCTATTGCGCAAGCAACGCCCCGATTGGCGCCGGCCACGTTGTAGATGGCTGCCGGGTAGTCGTGTTTGGAAAAGTAACGCGTCAATTGTTCAGTCGTGGTCTGAGGGCGATCATCGGACATCACCCGCTCGTCGATCTTCAGATAGGGAAACTCCGAGCGGAGCACCCGGCGAAACCCCATCTCCCGCTCTTGCTGACAACGAAACGGCACACTGGTCACCAGCAGGATTTTCGCGGGCTCTTTAGGTAACGCATTGCCGATCAGTAACCCGGCGACACTGCCTGCCGCATATTGATCATTGCCAACATAGGCGCTACGCCCGGAGTTAGGCAGGTCGGTGGTCAGGCACACAACTGGAATACCCAGGCTGCAGAGTTTGCGAATCGCTCGGTTGATCGCCGGATGCTCGCGCGATACGACGATCACCCCATCCGCCGAGGCGCCCTGCGCCTGAACCTGATCAGCAAACGTGGCGGGATCGACCTGGTTGGTCGGTTCATAGTAGCCATGCACCACGACACCTGGCGTCGAAGCGTTCACCAATGCCTCGGCGTCAGCCAATGTTGCATTGAAGGTTTCGCCCGAATCGCAAAAGAGCTTGATCTGCAACGTTGCCATGCCATCAGCCAAGTCCTTCTTTAGCTTATCCAGGGCCGCCAGCACTTTCAGACGGGTGTTTTCTCGCACGCCGGGGCGGTTATTCAGCACGCGGTCGACGGTGGCTGCTCCGACCCTGGCCACCTTGGCGACCTGTTGAACGGTGGGCCCCTTCCATAAACGCGCCGATGTTTGCATGGTCATATAGCCCGCTCTCTCTTGATGTCATTTACATCATATACGCATTACTGATGGCTGTTTTCAAGAGCAATGAAAACCACTACTACACCTTCAAATTTGAGGTTTTTCACATCATAAATAGCCTATGGCGCGCCTTGATGATTGCTTGTTCGGTGCTAATAATCGAGGCACAACAAACACAACAAACCGCCAGGATAGTCCCATGAATAACTCGCCTCATCGGTTGGTTTCGACCGCCACGGCTACGCCGCTTATGGCCACATACATCTCCCTTCCCAGTCCACACGCACGCGAGTTCGACGTTGCGTTGATGACTGTCGCCCATTGATAGGTCGTTGAATATGAGCATACGAATCGCCGTTATCGGCGCAGGGATTATGGGGGAGGATCACGCCCGCATCATTGCCCAGGACCTTCCGGGAGCCACTTTGCACGTGGTGTGTGATGCGTCGCCAGAGCGAGCGAAGCTGATAGCTGACCGTTATGGGGCTGCTGACGTTTCCACTGATCCACTGTTCACGCTTTCAAGGTCCGATGTCGATGCAATCATCATCGCCAGCCCGGACGAAACCCATGCGGTCCTGACCATGGCAGCCATCGAGGCAGGGAAGCCCGCACTGTGTGAAAAGCCGCTGTCTCAAAGCCCGGACCAGTGCCTGGCGGTCATCGACAAAGAGGCCTCTCGGGGTCGCCAATTCGTGCAACTGGGCTTCATGCGCCGGTTTGACCCTTCGTATAGGGAAATGAAAAGTGCCTTGAGCGACGGCGTGATAGGTCGGGCTGTGATGATGCACAACTTCCACCGCAACGTAGAAGCCCCCGCCAACTTCAGCGGGCAAATGGCAATCAGTAACTCCGCGCCGCATGAGTTCGATGTGGCACGTCACGTGCTCGACACTGAATACGTTGCCATCTCAGTGTTCCAACCCACCCACACGTCTGAGGACGGCGTCGGCGCCCCGGTGTTCATGGTGCTGGAAACCCGGGAAGGCCATCTGGTGAACATCGAAATCAACAACAACGCCCATTACGGGTACGACGTCCGTGGCGAGTTGGTGGGTGAGCGAGGTTCCGTGCAACTGAACACACCCGTACATGCTCGTTTCAACACCTGTCTTCAGGGTTTTGAAAGGTACGCGGCCGATTGGCGGCCGCGTTTCGCCGACGCCTACCGCCTGCAGAACAAAGCATTCGTGGCGTTCATCAACACAGGTCAGTTCCCAGTCCATGCCGCGAATGCCTGGGACGGCTATTGCGCAGCCATTGTCGCCCAAGCCGGCATCGAGGCACTCAATCAGCGTCGCCGGATCGTGTTGCCGACGCTGGAAGCACCGCCCCTCTACCGGTCGCGAGAAGGAGCTACGTCATGAAGCTGGGATTCGTCACCGATAGCCTCGGCAACCTGCCCCTGCGGGAGATGCTCAAGCAGGCTGAACGGCTGGGAGTGTCGGGCCTGGAGATCAACACTGGCGGATGGTCCACCGCGCCGCACTTTGACTTGGCCCAGATGCTCGCCAGCGCCGACCAGCGCCAGGCCCTCAAACGCAGCTTCCAGGAACACAATCTGGAGATCATTTCCCTGAACGCCAACGGCAACCCTTTGCACCCCACGCAGCCTGCACAAGGCCAGTGCCTCAGGGACACGATACGCGTAGCCGGTGAGTTGGGAGTCAAGACCGTCTGCACCATGTCTGGCTTACCTGAAGGTCAGGCCGGCGACAGGATGCCGAACTGGGTGGTTGCCTCATGGCCTCCCGAAACCCAGGCAATGTTGCGCTATCAATGGGAAGAACGCCTGCTGCCCTTCTGGAGCGAGATAGCTGATCTGGCCAAGGAAAATGGTGTGGAGCGCATCGCTTTGGAATTGCACGGTAACCAGTGCGTCTACAACGTCCGTTCGCTGCTGAAGCTACGCAATGCCATCGGACCGGTAATTGGCGCCAACCTCGATCCCTCGCATCTGTTCTGGATGGGCGCTGATCCGCTGGTCGCCGCCGAGGCACTGGGCGACGCCATTTATCATGTGCACGCCAAAGACACTTTGCTTAATGCGCCAGTCCAGGCCGTGGATTCACTCCTGGAAAATGGCTCATTGATGGATATCTCATCCCGAAGCTGGTCCTACATCACACTTGGATTCGGCCACGGTGAGCAATGGTGGCGGCAGTTTTGTTACCGCCTGAAGATGGCTGGCTACGATGGCTGGCTATCGATCGAGCATGAGGACGTTTTACTCAACAGCCTCGAGGGTTTGGAAAAGTCCGTAAGACTGCTACAGAGCGTCATGCCGGTTGCCACCAGCGATTTCAAACCCCAACCCATCTGAATCGCACCACGAGAAAAACCCATGTAATTGCATATTGAAACGCTCACCGCGATGGCGAGTGAGTATCCCCATGAGTTTCAGTCAGGAATATCACAATGACAATTAATTCCTACGGAAATACGGCAGACACTTCAGCCGCCTATGTAAGCCCTGAAAAGCACCAGGCACAGCGCTACCTGCAAAAAATCACCTGGATTGCCACGTTTGGCGGCTTGCTATTCGGCTTCGACACCGGCGTCATCAACGGCGCCTTGCTCTACATGAAAGATGACCTGGGCCTGACACCCTTTACGGAAGGTCTGGTCGCCAGCGCCCTATTGATCGGCGCAATGATGGGGGCACTGTTCAGCGGTCGCTTATCGGACCTCAAGGGTCGCCGCCGTATCATTCTTTTCCTCGCCGTAGTGTTTTTTCTTGGCGCGTTGGCTTGTGCGCTGGCGCCAACCCTCAACGTCATGGTGGCCGCCCGCTTCACGCTGGGGTTAGCGGTGGGCGGCGCATCGGTCGTCGTGCCGGCGTATCTTTCGGAGATGGCGCCATCCAGCATCCGCGGTCGCATCATTACCCGCAACGAGTTGATGATCGTCACCGGACAATTCCTGGCCTTCACCACCAACGCCACACTGGGCAATTTGTTCAGCGATCTCGATGGTGTGTGGCGATGGATGCTTGCCTTGGCAACCCTGCCTGCAGTGGCACTCTGGTTGGGAATGCTCTACATGCCGGAAAGCCCGCGCTGGCTGGCCACCAAAGGGCGCTTCAGAGAGGGCCTGGAGGTGCTGAAACTGGTACGGGAGGAGTACTACGCCAAAGCTGAGATGGAGGCGATCACCCAGCAGATCAGCAACGAACGATTCATCAAAAAAGGCGGCTGGCGTGACCTGTCTCAAAAGGGTGCGCGGCGAATCTTTTTGATTGGCATCGGTATCGCTGTTACGTCGCAGCTGACCGGAGTCAATTCAATCATGTACTTCGGCACCCAGATCCTCACAGAAGCAGGCCTGGAGCAACGTAGCGCACTGATCGCCAATGTTGTAAACGGCGTTATCTCCATTGGCGCAACCTTCGTGGGCATTGCTTTGCTCGACCGCGTAGGCCGTCGTCCAATGATGTTGCTCGGTTTCACTGGCACCACATTGTCTTTGCTGTTGATTGGCCTGGTTTCAGTTTTTGTCGACCCCTCCGTCACCCGCGCCATGCTCATCCTCGGCGCCATGGCGATGTTCCTGGCCTCCATGCAAGGGCTGATCGGGCCTGCTTTTTGGGTGCTTCTGGCGGAAATTTTCCCAATGCGCATCCGCGGCGGATGCATGGGTATGGCGATCGCAGCGTTCTGGTTGACCAACGTGATGATCGGCATGTTCTTTCCATCTTTGGTTGCGATGATCGGGATCGGCCAAACCTTCTTTGTGTTCGTGGGAGCAGGACTCCTGTCCCTGACCTTCGTCGCGGTATGGGTACCGGAGACACGCGGCAGCACGCTCGAAGAGATTGAGCAGCGGTTGTATGGTTAGGCTTCGCTTCAGGAGCGATCAAGCCCCTCTTTCACTCTCGTCGCAGGAGAGTATGGGGGGCAACGCCAAAGGCTTTGCGAAAAGCGTGGCTGAAATGAGAGAAGTCGGAGAAACCGAAATCCAGCGCCGCCTGAGAAATACTGCGGACTTGACCGCGCTCAATAGCGTCGCGGCTGGCAAGCAATCGTGCCTTCCAGATTTCTGCGACCGGCGATTTCTGATGACGGGCGAAAGCGCGCGTCACAGTGCGCGTGGAGACATGGTGGGCTTGAGCAATGCGTTCGAGCGACAGGTCCGCCTCGGTCAAATACCGGTGGATGTAATTCATGATCCGGCCATGCAGATCCAACTCGTCATGAGTCTGCTTTAAATCCTGGAGTTCCAGGCTGACCACCAGAAGGTCGAGCAACGTGCTGGAGTAACGACTGGATACTCCTTCGTTATGGAAGCCTGAAGGCATACTCGCGGCTTGACGTAACATCTCGCGTAACGGAATCACTCCCGGGCGACGATCATCCAGAACCACAGCGGTGCAGTCCGCTATGGAGGGCAAGCGCTGACTGAGCAGTTTTCGCGGAATGCGGACAAGGTGGTTATCAGTACCACCGAAGCTGAATCTGAACGGCTGGGATGCGTCATAAAGAAACAGATCGTCCGCCGCCAGTTTCGTCCGTCGGTCAGCCTGCTCCAGTTCGCCATAACCGCTCCTGGTAAAGCCCAACCACAAGTCGTCATTGGGATCACTGCGCAGGTGTTGGGCGGAGCGCTCCCAATAATGCAAGGGGGCGGACAACGTGCAGATGTCCAACTCGCCCATGCCATGCACCTCCAGCGCCCCGTCAAAATCGCTCTGCGCCAGCAGTTTGCTGTCTGCGTCCAGGCAGTGGTGACAAACCACTTCCTTCCAGTAATCGAACCGGAGGGGGGCCGTAACGGCAAGCGTTGAATACTGACAGGTCTGGCTCATTGCATTCACCTCGCGGCGGCGATTCAACAAAAAAAGCGGGGTAACGTTTTGGCGAGCCAAGCAATTAGCAGGCCATCGCCATCGCCTCATTCCCACTGTCAGACACCTTGGAAGACAGGTGCCTGCGCGTTACATGGGCCGATTCTTCCAATACTCCTGATGCCACTTCTCGGGGCACCTCGCCCCCTTGATTCACTAGCCCCGCACCATTGCTGCGCGCTGATATGCCGGCCTTTTTTGCCTGTCCTTTTCAACCAAACGGTTGTCCATTCGAGCCAAGCACGTTGCATCCCCCCTGGATAATTTCTACTCCACGCCGTGCCCCTGCAAGCACGAATGATGAGGTGTCTCATGCATCCACGAGAACAGCAGCGACTGTCCGATTCATCCTGGTTTTTACAGCGATGGGACATGGCACCCGAAGAGTTTGCCACTTACCTGGTGCAGCTCGGGACCTTGATGCTGCAACGCCGATGGCGCGGTACTCACCGCAAAACAACAACATCCACTGGGATGTAGAACAGCGAACCGTCCGTTTGAGACGGAAATAAAGGAGCCCCCCATGGAATCTGCGATCGATAAACATCTCAAATGTCCCCGGACGTTGTCCCGTCGTGTTCACGACGATTACCAGCCCCCCTTCCCGATGTATGTGGGGCGAGCCGACGAAAACGTGAAGCAAGTGGTGATGGCTTACCTCGGGGTGCAATTTCGCGACGAGCAACGCGCCGCCGCCCTGCAAGCCATGCGCTACATTGACGCCAGCTTTGCCCTCGCCGATGGCCCAGGGAATCACGACCTGACCTACCACCTGGATAATCAGGGGTATGGGAACTTCATCGCCGTGGGCTATTGGCGTGATCCCGCCGCCTACCACCGATGGCTACTTTCAGCGCCTGTGGCCGATTGGTGGGGCGACGATGCGCGCCTGAACGAGGGGTTGGGGTATTTCCGCGAAGTCATCGCACCGCGCGCCGAGCAGTTCGAGACGCTGTATGCATTCCAGGACGATTTGCCAGGTGTCGGTGCGATCATGGACGGCATCAGCGGCGAGATCGAGGAGCACGGCTACTGGGGCTCGGCGCGCGACCGCTTTGCTATTTCACAAACCGACTGGATGCAGCCGACCAGCGAACTGCAAGTCATTTCAGGCGACCCCGCCAAGGGCGGCAGGGTCGTGGTGCGCGGCCACGACAACCTGACGCTGATCCGCTCCGGACAAGACTGGGTCGAAGCCGGCGAGGAAGAGCGCGCGCTCTATTTCAACGAGATGCTGCCGCCCCTGCAAGACGGCATGAACTTCCTGCGTGACGAGGGGCAGGCGCTTGGCTGCTACAGCAACCGCTTCGTACGCAACGTCGACCTGGATGGCAATCTTCTCGACATCGCCTATGACATCGGTCACTGGCGATCCCTCGACAAACTGGAACGCTGGGCAGAATCCCACCCCACTCATTTACGTATTTTCACCACGTTCTTCCGAGTAATCGGAGGCCTTTCGAAGCTGCGGCTGTATCACGAGGTCTCGGTAGCGGACGGTAGCCAGCAACTGTTCGAGTACATCAACTGCCACCCGCAGACCGGGATGATGCGCGACGCGCAAGTGTCGCCTACCTGACTTCATCGCTGACTCCACTTTTAGCCCTGCGCATTGCCTGACTGGCGATTGCGGGGCTCTTTTTGCCCGAAAAAAAGGATCGTCGATCATGAAACAGTTCCGCTACCTGTCGCTTGCCGCCCTCCTCCCCAGCCTTTCTTCTCACGCGCTCGAGGTGGATCCTGGCGATTACGAGCCGCTCCCCGTCGGAGCGACCATCGGCGTGGTCTACTACCAGCACGCCACCACGGACAGTGCCTATGCCCAGGGTCACAAGACCAGCTCCGATTTCAACCTGACTTCCGATATCGGCATTCTGCGTCTGCTGCACGTCTACCAGTTGAGCGAGCGGCTGACCATCGAGCCCCAATTCCTGTTGCCCTTCGGTCATGTCTCGGGCGGTGGTGACGCTTCTGGTCTAGGCGACGCCAGCGGCATCGGCGACCTCATTCTCACCGCGCCACTCAAGTACCGTCTCAACGACGCCAACGACACCCTCGGTGCGACCGCCTACTTGTACGTGCCGACTGGCGACTATGACAAAGACGACGCGCTCAACATTGGCGAGAACCGTTGGAAGGTTGATCTCCAGGCCGCTTACGTCAAGCACTTCACGCAGAAGTGGGCCATCGACCTCGTCGGCGACGCCATCTGGTACGCAGACAACAACGACTTCGGCGCCAACTCCGCCCGCCGGGAGCAGGACGTTTCCTACGGTGCTCAGTTAATGGGGCGCTACATGCCCGACGAGACCACGGCGCTGGCTATCGGCTTCGGCCACAGTTGGGGCGGGGAAAACCAGATCGATGGTGTCAACCAGGACGACAGGATGGAAACCACCAACTTCCGTATCACGGCCAGGAAGTTTTTCACCGCCAAGGACCAACTCCAAGTGCAACTTGGACGCGACCTTGCGGTGGAGAACGGCCCCAAAGAAGACTTTCGCATGAACCTGCGTTACGTCAGGGTTTTTTAGACCCGCCCGTCTCTACCACCCGTTGTCCTTATCAACCAAGCGTGTGCCCAACGGCGCGACAGTTGGCTAATGAGATGCCTCTCACCCGAAACGGAGTAACCAGACAATGAGCGACCAGCAATCCACCATGGAACAACAACCCTCCCTCTATACCCGTCTTGGCGGCTATGACGCGATCTATCAGTTCGCAGGCGCCGTGTTGAGAAAGACAATGGGACACCCCGCCATCGGGCACATCTGGGCCCATATGTCGGAATCGACGTTCCAAAAGGAACACATCAATTTTGTCGATTTCCTTTCCGAGCACTGGGGTGGAAGCGCCAAATACCGGGGTAGAGACATGGTCACCGCGCATCGCGGGATGGGCCTGACCGAGGTGCACTGGCAAGCGGTGCTCGATTGTCTCGAGGCGTGCTACGACGACTACGGCCTGGCCCCGGATCTGCGCAAAGAGGTCAACGACTTCCTCATCAAGTTCAAACCGGCGGTGATCGGGAGCCCCTCCTATCGGGACGTCGTGCTCGCGCACCCGGAAATGGACCCCGCCAAAGGCATGAGAAGCGTTGGGGTTGTCTGGCCAAAACCTGGGAAGGCATCTCAGAAACAGGCCACGCCGGAATCCAAAGACTAATGCGCTCGGCATCAGCCTACGGCAGCCAGGGCTCGCTCTGGCCGCCGACGGCTACCGTGGCGTGGCTATAAAAACAGGGGCAAGCGAGTCCCGCTCAACCAAGCGACTGTCCTCCTCAGCCAAGCGCTGCTCAATCTGTGGAGATAGCTTGATACCAGCCCCGAGCACGGCTCGCCAAGAGTGCGCAGCGTGCCCGGGCATCCCCGAGATGACGTTTGAACAGACATTGCCAGCCCCTACGGGTTGGCACAGGACACAGGACACCCCATGGCCATCATCCGCCCGACTCTCGAACAAGTGCAGGACCTCGCCAGCCGCCTGCACATACAGCTGACACCCGAGCAAGCCAGCGAATACCTGGCGCTTATGCAATCCAGTTTCGATGCCTACGACCTGGTCGATGAGTTGCCAGATTTCATCCCTCCAGTGCGCTACGAGCGCAGTGCTGGTTACCGCCCTTCAAGCACGGATAATCCGCTGAACGCCTGGTACTACAGAACCGAGGTGATGGGCGCCAGTTCGGGCAAGCTTGCCGGCAAGACGGTCGCGCTCAAGGACAATATCTCTCTGGCCGGTGTCCCGATGATGAATGGTGCCGCGCCACTGGAGGGTTTCGTACCGTCGTTTGATGCCACCGTGGTGACGCGTCTGCTCGACGCAGGAGCAACCATCCTCGGCAAAGCCACCTGCGAACATTACTGCCTTTCCGGTGGTAGCCATACCTCGGACCCCGCGCCTGTGCACAACCCTTTTCGCCATGGTTACACGACGGGCGGTTCGTCTTCGGGCAGCGCGGCGCTTGTGGCGACGGGCGCGGTCGACCTGGCTATCGGTGGCGACCAAGGCGGTTCCATCCGCATTCCTGCCGCATGGTGCGGCATTTATGGAATGAAACCTACCTGGGGTCTAGTGCCTTACACCGGGGTCATGGCGATCGAGTCCACTTTCGATCATGTCGGCCCCATGACGAGCAACGTACGCGATAACGCGCTCATGCTCGAAGTGATGGCCGGCGCCGACGGGCTCGACCCTCGCCAAGCCGCCCCCAAGGTCGATGCCTATTGCGATTATCTGGAACGAGGCGTGACCGGACTTCGGATCGGGGTTCTCCAGGAAGGCTTCCAACTCGCTAACCAGGATCCACGTATCGCAGAAAAGGTACGCAGCGCTATCGCCCGGCTAGAGGCGTTGGGCGCGCGGGTCGAGGAGGTATCGGTTCCCGAACACAACCTGGCGGGGTCGTTATGGAGCCCTATCGGTTGTGAAGGCCTGACCATGCAAATGATGCACGGCAATGGCGCGGGTTTTAACTGGAAGGGGCTGTACGACGTGGGCCTGCTGGACAAACAGGCCGGTTGGCGCGACCAGGCGAACGCATTGTCGCCGTCACTCAAGCTTTGCATGTTCGTCGGCCAGTTCGGTCTGGAGCGCTACAACGGTCGCTACTACGCCAAGGCCCAGAACATTGCGCGCTTTGCCCGAGCGGCCTACGACAAGGCACTGGACACCTATGACCTGATCGTCATGCCGACAGTGCCAATCACCGCTCAGCCGCTCCCGGAACCGGGTTCTTCAATCACCGAGACCGTCACGCGTGCGTTGGAGATGCTTGGCAATACGGCCGCTCAAGACATTACGGGGCACCCCGCCCTGTCGATCCCTTGCGGCCTGGTGGACGGACTGCCCGTGGGGCTGATGCTTGTCGGAAGACATTATGCCGAAGGCACCCTCTATCAAGCGGCAGCGGCATTCGAGGCTTCTGTCGATTGGCGGACGTTGTAGACCTGCGCATCGCATTGGCGAACGAACACCGGCAAGTAGCACTGAAAGTGAGTATCGACTTCAGAGGAGCCAATACATGAGCCATACCCATGAACATCACCACGATCACGATCACGATCACACCGAGCCACCCGAGGCCATCGCCTTGCGTGTCAAGGCACTCGAATCCCTGTTGATCGAAAAGGGCTTGGTCGACCCAACCGCCATGGATGCGCTGGTGGACACTTACCAACACAAGGTCGGCCCGCGCAACGGCGCTCAGGTGGTCGCCAAGGCCTGGTTCGATCCCGATTACAAGCAGCGGCTGCTGGAAGATGCCACCGCGGCCATTGCTGAACTGGGTTTTTCCGGCGTGCAGGGCGAAGACATGGTGGTGGTGGAAAACACCGCGACCGTACACAACGTGACAGTCTGCACGCTGTGCTCCTGCTACCCCTGGCCGACCCTGGGTCTGCCACCCGTCTGGTACAAATCCGCGCCCTATCGGTCACGGATCGTCATCGATCCGCGCAGCGTGCTGGCCGAATTCGGCTTGATCATTCCCAATGACAAGGAAGTTCGCGTCTGGGACAGCAGTGCCGAGTTGCGCTACCTGGTATTGCCGGAACGTCCGGCAGGTACTGACGGCTGGAGTGAGGAACGACTGGTCGAGCTGGTGACGCGCGACGCCATGATCGGTACCGGACTGCCTAAGAATCCGGATCAAGTAGCCTGAACCTGAGAAGGAGAAAACCCATGAACGGTGTACACGACTTAGGCGGTATGCACGGTTTCGGCCCAGTGCTTACTGAGGAAAATGAACCGATCTTCCATCACGACTGGGAGCGCAGGGTCTTTCCGCTGTTCGCCTCGCTCTTCGCCGGCGGACACTTCAATGTCGACGAATTCCGACACGCCATTGAACGCATGGAACCGGCTGAATACTTGCAGTCCAGTTACTACGAGCATTGGCTGCATGCCTTCGAGAACCTGCTGCTGGAAAAAGGCGTGATCAGCAATGGCGAACTGCAGGGTACGGCCAAACCAACCCCACCGGCACAGCCCGTCACGGTTTTAACACCGGACATCGTCGAGGCCGTAGTACTCGGCGGCGCCTCTTCCCGGGCAAAGGAACCCGTCGACGGCCGCTTCCGGGTCGGTGACCGGGTGCGGACGAAGAACCTCAATCCAACCACCCACACCCGACTGCCGCGCTACGCGCGCGGCAAGGTCGGGACCATCGAAATTGCACACGGTGCGTTTGCCACCCCAGACACGATGGCCCACGGTCTCGGCGAACAACCCCAACAGGTCTATGCCGTTCGCTTCACTGCCACAGAACTGTGGGGAGTGGCGCGACCGGACAGCGTTTGCATTGATCTGTGGGACAACTATCTGGAGGCCGTATGAGCGCCAGCCTGCATCACATCCCCCCAATAGCCGGCCTGTCTTCCGACGATGAGGGCCCGGTGTTCGACAAACCTTGGCAGGTCCAGGCGTTTTCCCTGCTGGTACACCTGCACCAAATCGGTCTATTCCCCTGGAAAGACTGGGTGCAGGTATTCAGCGACGAGATCAAGGCTAGCCCGGCGCAACCCGGAGAAAGCGTCAACGACACTTACTACCGGCAATGGATCACAGCGATGGAAAGAATGGTCACCACACTTGGTTTAACGGGTATGGAAGACATCACCCAGCGCACCGAGCAATGGCAGCAGGCTTACTTGAATACCCCCCATGGACAACCGGTGACGCTGCTCAATGCGAGTTGCCCACCGGCCCATGGAAACGGCCACGAGCACTTGCCACGGCATGAGCCGGTAGCGATCAGCCGGGCCATCAGCTGAGGCCGGAGTCGTCCTGTTTTTTACTTTCGAGGTCGCGAAGCGGCCAAGGAGCAATCGTCATGCATATCGAACCTAACCTGGTGGAAGCTGGAAAACTCTGGCTGAGCTATGTCACTGCCGCGGGTGCCGGCGCCTACACCCTCAAACTCGCGGCCCAAGCCATAGGCGAGCGTGGGGTCTTCTCGCTGCTGGCTCGCACTATCACTGCCACGGCCCTGGTATTCAGCTTCTTCGAGCTACTACCGCACCATCCAGTCGGCGTCTCCGAGGTGCATCTCATCCTGGGGTCAACGCTGTTTCTGCTGCTCGGCGCCGCACCTGCGACAGCGGGTCTAGCCCTGGGACTGCTGATCCAGAGTCTGTTCTTCGCTCCATTCGACCTGCCGCAATACGGCATGAACGTCACCACCCTTCTGGTACCGCTGTTCGCAGTCGCCGCCCTGGCGAAACGCATCATCGCGCCAAACACGCCGTATGTGGAACTGAGCTATAGACAAGCGCTGGGGCTGTCGACCGCCTTCCAGGCCGGCATCGTCGCCTGGGTTGCCTTCTGGGCCTTCTATGGACAAGGCTTCACCGCAGGAAACGCCCTGTCAATTCTGACCTTCGGCAGTGCCTACATGACCGTCGTCACCCTCGAACCGCTGTTGGACCTGGCCGTGCTGGCCGGTGCCAAGGCAACACATCGCCTGCGTGGCAGCGCGCTGATCGAGCGCCGCCTGTACCAGGCCGCCTGAGTCGACAGACTCCAGTCCAGGTCAGACAGTCCCCGAGCATTCGAAGACCGGAATGCTCGGGTCATCAAGAACCAGAACCGCCCCGAAACCTCGTGAGTAAAACTAGAGGTATTTGATGTTTTTCAGAAATAGCACCCGCAAGGAATTGAAGCTGCTCGGCGAACGACTGGAACAACCCGACGACGAGGGAGTATCGATAACGGCGAAGGATTCGTCACTGCGACGGGTACTGGCCGGCATCGAACGCCTGCTCGCCGATCGCACGGCGCTCCGGGCCAGCGTGGTCGACCTGAATGCTGAACTGCAACGCCTCAAGCTTCAGTTGGATGAATACGAAACGCAGTTGCACGACCAAGCGCAACTTTGGCAATTGGCGGCTTGCGGGTCGGGTGATTTGCTCTGGAAATTGCAGTTCAATGGCAGCCTACAGCCCGCCCGCGATGCAGTACTGCAATGGTTCGGCAACCTGCCCACCCAAGCGGATCTCCCCGCCTATCTTGGCCCCTGGAACGATTGCCTGCACCCTGACGACCGCCAGGTCAATCTGGATGCCCTGGCTCGTCACCTGGCCGATCGCAGCGGGCACGCGCCCTACCAGGTGGAGGTGCGCCTCGCGAGCCACTCGGGAGAATACCGCTGGGTCCAGATCGTCGGCGAAACGCTCCGGGACGAACGGGGACTGCCACAGATCAGCGTCGGTATTGTGCGTGACATCCACAGACAACGCTTGCAAGACGAAGAGTTCGCGATGCTCTCAGCCCGCTTCGAGATTTCCCGCGAATGCATTCAGGACGCACTCTGGGACATCAATATCATCGCAGGCGATCCAGCCAATCCCCATAACGTCATCTGGTTCTCGTCACAGATGCGTCACCTGCTCGGCTACGAAACCATCGAAGAGTTTCCCAATGTGTTCGAAAGCTGGTTGTCCCGCCTGCATCCCGAAGACAGCCAACGGGCCGTGCAAGCGTTTGTCGACCATGTCGCCGACCGCTCCGGCCAAACACCCTTCGATGTGACCTACCGCCTCAGGCACCGCAACGACGAGTACCGTTGGTTCAGAGGCCGGGGTCAGACCCAGCGAAGCAACGACGGCACGCCCTTGCGTACAGTGGGGGCGATCACAGACGTGCACGCCCATCGCGAGGAAAGCCAGTTGCGTCAGACTCAGGAACGTCAGCATCAAGCGATGCAGGAAAACCTCGCCAAGCTGACGCAGATAGTCGCCGCCATCCAAAGCATCGCCAAACAGACCAATCTACTGGCCTTGAACGCGGCGATAGAAGCGGCCAGAGCCGGTGAGGCCGGAAGGGGTTTCGCAGTGGTCGCCGACGAGGTCCGCAAGCTGGCCACCCGCACCAGCCAGGCCACCCAGCAGGCGGCCGACATGATCGAGGGGTACTGAGTTCAAGCTGTGCATCCATTCTCATTAGATTGAAGGTGTGGCCTGCGCTTAAATGCCCGGGCCACCCCGCAATTCAAACCAATTCAAACCAATTCAGCTAAAGAGGCCGGATTGAAGCCCTTCAAATCCGCGTAATCGCCTCTTTCCACCTTGGCGACCCAATCCTTGTCACTCAGCAACACACGCCCTACTGCAATCAGATCGAACTCTCCGCGCTCCATACGCTCAATGAGCCGATCCAGACTCGCGGGGGTTGAGCCCTTTCCGGCGAAGGCGTTAGTGACATCATTCTCCAGCCCAACCGAACCGACGCTGATGGTGGTGGCGCCAGTGACTTTCTTCGCCCAGCCCGCGCAGTTCAACCCGTTCTCACCGTCAATTTCGGGAAACTCAGGTTCCCAAAAGCGGCGCTGCGAACAGTGCAGGACGTCGACACCGGCCTCGACCAGTGGCAACAACCAGTCCTCCATCACCGCCGGCGTTTCCGCGACGCGTACGCTGTAGTCCTGTTGCTTCCACTGGCTGACGCGCATGATGATCGGGAATTGCGGGCCAACAGCCTGACGAACGGCAGAGACGACCTCACTGGCAAAACGCGAGCGTTCCTTGATTGTCGGGCCGCCGTAGCGGTCGGTGCGCAGATTGCTACCAGACCAGAAAAACTGATCGATCAGATAACCATGGGCTCCGTGGATCTCAACGGTATCGAAGCCCAGTCGCTTGGCATCCGCTGCGGCCTTGGCGAAGGCGGCTACCGTGTCGGCAATGTCCTCTTCACTCATCGCCACGCCACGCAGGTCACCTGGCGAAACAAGGCCCGACGGGCTTTCAACGGGTGCATCTGGCTCCCAGTCGTTGATGTAACGCGTGGAGCCGGTGTGCCAGATCTGCGGAGCCATGCGCCCGCCAGCCGTGTGGACGGCATCGATCACGTTCTTCCATCCAGCCAGCGCCGCTTCGCCGTGAAAAAAAGGAATACCGGCCTCATTACGCGATGCCGGGCGATCAATCACGGTGCCTTCCGACAAAATCAGCCCGACACCTCCCTCTGCCCGCCGCCGGTAATAGGCAGTGCTCGCGTCCCCCGGGATGCCCTCGGGTGAGAACAGACGCGTCATCGGCGCCATGACAATGCGGTTTTTCAGTTCGAGCGACCGGATGGAAAAAGGACGGAATAAGTTGTTCGACCAGATCGCGGATAAGTGGTCAATGATGGTTCTGGCGGTGCTCGATGACGGACCGCATCGCTTTAACGCCATCAAACGTCGCCTGGAGGGCGTCACCCAGAAGGCACTTACCCAGTGCCTGCGGCGGCTGGAACGCAACGGTCTCGTCTCGCGCCAGATCATTTCGTTCTCGCCCGTGGCAGTGCAGTATGAGATCACCCCGCTGGGTCGAACATTGCAGCAGCCATTTCGCGAGTTGCATAAATGGACGCTCGACAAATTGCCCGAGGTTGAAGCGGCCCGGTCGAAGTTTGACGAGGCCGCGGAGCTTAAGGTGATGGAGTGATTCGGTTAGCCGCGCAAACTACAGTTTATAGTTCAACGTCATCAGGGCATTACGCGGCGCTCCGTAACTGACAGTATCGAAATCGCCTTTCTGGGTTGCATATTTTTTATCGAACACATTGTTGACATTGATTGATAGGTCCATGTTCCTTGACAACTCATACCGTGCCATCAGTGACGTCAGCGCATAGGGGTCTTGTTCCGCTACCCTTGTGCTCGTACTGCTGCTTAAGAAGCGGCTTTGCCATCTGACGCCTCCGCCCAAAGTCAACTTTTCCAACATGCCAGGTAATTTGTACGTAGTGAACATCTGAGCGGTAGTGCGCGGTACCTGTGCGTTCAGCCTGGCGTCGTTGCCATCCTTGGCAGTGAAGGCGGCGACGCCAGCGTAGATGTTCCAATCGCGAGCGACTTCACCTTGCATGTCAAACTCAATCCCGCGGGATTTGGTGCCGTCAACACCTTTGTAAGCCTGCGCACCGGCTGGCGTAAGAAGACTGCCATCCGGTTGTGCAGCATTGTCCAGTTCAGTGTCGAACAATGCGACAGACGCATTCAATCGCCCCTCCAGGTATTCAGCCTTGACGCCAATCTCTTTCGTCTTGCCTTCCGTCGGCGTGAGGACATTGCCATTGCTGTCTCGGAACGATGTTTGCGGGTTAAATATGCCGGTATAACTGATATAGACGGAATACGTACTATCAATCTCGTATATCAGACCTGCGTAGGGCGTGAACTCGTTACTCTTTTTATAATTGAACGGCGTCCCACCTGCGGTCTCGTCGATCTCGTACCGACTGAACCGACCTCCGACAACCAGTTTCAATGGGTCGGCCAATGAGAATCTCGCTGTGCTATAGAAGCCGCGCTGTTTAACCTCGGTATCGGACGGCACAGACGCCATTGAATCAAAGTCGGGCTTGGGGAAATGATTATTCCAATTGTAGATATTGCCGGGCGTGAACCCTACAAAAAAGGGACTGATATCGTCTTTGTTCGACGTATACCGAGAACTCATAGCGCCTACTACCAGATCATGTTGGCGCCCCATAAAATCGAAGGGACCGCTCGCCATCACATCAAAGGTGTTTTGACGGCTTTTCCCTTTGCCGGCCAACGCAACCGGATAAGCGCCATTAGGGAAAATACCTAATCCAGTCTCCTGGTCGGGTGTACCAAAGCCGCCCAATAACTGGGAGTCATACTTAGTGCGGTACTGGTTCACCATACTGTGAACTTTCCAACCGTTATCAAACCGGTGTTCAAGTTCGGCAAAGGCAGTCTGCCGGGTGCTGTCCCAGCGATTCCAGTCCGCGGCCAGGGATTTGGAGCGCGACCATTCTGCCTCTGAGCCGTTGCTGAACCAGAGAGGAACACCACCCCATGTCGGTCGCTCAGGGGAACTGTTCTGATAGTCGTACCCTATATCCAAGGTGGTGTCTTCGGTGAGATCTGCCTCAATGATCCCGTAGAAAGCTTGCTTTTGTGTTTGGTAACCATCGATGTAGGAGTGACCATCGTTATTGACCCCTACCATACGTGCTCGGATACGACCGTCGGTTGTCAACGGTACGGAAATATCCCCCATCTCTCGGAAATTGTCCCAAGACCCCGCACTGATAGAAGTGGAGGCCGAGAACTCTGGCGTTGGTCTTTTGCGCACCAAGTTGATCGCAGCTGACGGATTACCCGTGCCGGTGAGCAGCCCGTTAGCCCCGCGCACAATTTCGACACGGTCGTAAAATGCCGTTTCCAGATCGCTGATTCCGCTGCCGTTTATGACATCGCCGATGACGGCGGGTATGCCGTCATACTGGATGTTGTCGATCAGAAAGCCTCGGGAATAAAAACTCGTACGTTGGCTATCTGATTGGTAAGACGAGATGCCAGTCGTGTTCTCCAGCACCCCCTGGACTGTATCCAGCTTTTGATCGTCCATGCGCTGACGTGTTACCACGGAAATGGATTGCGGCGTCTCCCGCAACGTCAGCGGCAAGCGAGTCGCGGCCGTGGTTTGACCGATGGTGTAAAGTCCCGTCCCTTCCGTCGGGGTGGTATCAGGTGTCCTCGTCCCGCTTATCGTCACCGATGGGAGAATTATCACGCCTTGAGACTGAGTGCTCTCATCGGCTTCGACAGGGTCCTGCGCCATTACACAATTCGAACTGCCTAAAAGCACCAACAGCGCTGCAGTAACCGGATTTTTCAGCAAACGCTCAGGCACGCAAGGACGCCTCTCACCGCAGTAAGTCAACGAACTCCACATCAGCCATTCCTTATCAAGAAAAAAACAGACAGCGGCCGACCGTCAAGAGACGGGTTTGAGAAAGGGCCGACAACTCAACCGGCGCCAGGCCGGAGAACAGAAGTGACAAATCAGTCTCAAGTGAAACTGATTTGCATTCGTTGTCGCGCAATCTAGCAACAAGCCGCCGTTGCCAGATATCGAAGGATGGCCAGATTATTTTCCAGTTCAGCCAATGTCAGCGATTGGCCGTTTTCCTTCCGCCACGAGGATGGTCAGGTTCGGATAGATGGCCTACAAGCCATTACAGGTCGTCAGGAAACAGGATTGACGGCACGGGCAATGATTCACCTGAGATGAGAGCGCTGGCTGAGCGTGCGGAGAGATATTGCACAGGCGGTTTGCCTACGGTTTTGCGGAACATCGTGATGAAACCACTGGGTCCCTCATAACCGAGTTCCAACGCAACCGATTGGACGCTCTCGCCCCTGGTCATGCGTTGCAGTGACACAATCACATGCAATTGCCGACGCCAACGTCCAAAACTCATCCCTATTTCCTGCAGCAAAAGCCGACTCATGCTGCGCTCACTCATGCCAATGCGAGTAGCCCACTCGCGCACCGAAACCTTAACAGCAGGGTCGGCCAAGAGCATTTCAGCGAGCCTGCGCAGACGCGTGTCGCGAGGCATCGGCAAATGCAGGTCCTCCACGGGGGCTGCCGACAATTCGTCCAACAACGTTGCGATCAGGCGGTCTTCGCGCGCGACATTGACAGCGTCTCCCGAGAACGCCGCCGCCTTCAGCAGCAACTCGCGCAACAGCGGTGATACGCCAATCGTGCAGCAGCTTCGCGGAAGATCCGGAGCGGCATCAGGTTCAACAAACAGGCAATAACATTCTGTTTCTCCTGAACCACGTGTCGCATGTGACAAACCACCGGGTATCCATACGGCACATTGGGGTGGAACGATCCAGACGCCATCTTCTATTTCACAATTAAGGATGCCGCGCACGGAATAAAGCAGTTGCGCCTTACGATGTTGATGGCTGGCCTGCTCCCAATCCTTGCTCACCATCGAAGCGCTGAGGGCAACGACAGGCCGGGAAATGCTGTCGACGTCCCAAACAGTCACCGTGTCTCTATTGGCCGTGTTCGCCATAACAGGTGTGCGCCCCACGCTAATCCCCTCAAAACGGCTGATTTGAACAATATTGTGGCCAGACTGTGCAATTAAGCCGACTCGCTTGCAGAGTATCCTGAAACCGCGGGACATCACAGAAGTTTGGCAACGTGTCGAAGGACTATAGAAATGCGTATAGACGCCACACAATTTCCGTTCGTTTGGATGCAAAAAGCCACACTGGGCCATAGCCAAGAAGAGTCTCTCGCCGAGTTCGAAGCCGTGCTTGCTCGCAATGAGCCCTTCGTATTGATCAGCAATGAAGGTCTGGACAAGGAGCAACCGGAACACTCGCCAGAGGAACTGAAACAAATGACCCTGTGGATGAAGCGCCACAAAAGCGAACTCAAGCGTTATGTCAAAGCCTCGATTCATATCGAATCAAGTCTCGCCAAACGGCTGGCAGGCAAAGCGTTCGCAATCATGTATGAAAAATTTTGGGGTTATCCCATGCTCATCGCAACCACTGAAGATGAAGCCTTGGCGCTGGCGCAGAAATTATTGAAAAAATAGCGGCGTACCTGCACGCCGCTACTCATCAAGTGGAACCGGAGATGTTTTATAGCAGCGAGATAGGGTAATTGATGAAAATCCGGTTTTCATCAAACTCATTGGTGCTGAAGTCCCGGCGAATCGACGCATTGCGCCATTTCACGTTGAGGTTTTTCAGCGCGCCGCTCTGCACGGTGTAGGCCAGTTCGGTTTCGCGACCCCATTCCTTGCCGTCGTCAACGGTGGCGGTGTGCACATTGTCACCACTGATGTAGCGGTTCATCAGGGTCAGGCCCGGCACGCCGACGGCAGCGAAGTTGAAGTCGTGGCGCAGTTGCCAGGATTTTTCCTTGGCGTTGTCGTAGCTGGAGTTGTAGCTGTCGTTGGCCAGGGTGCCGCCGCTGGTGCCGTTGACGCGCATCCAGGCATCATCGCCGCCGACTTTCTGCAGGCCGACATAAAAGGTGTTGCCACCGTACTTGGCCGAGAGCATGGCGAACGCGGTTTTGTTGTCCAGGTCGCCGGCCAGGGCACTGCCGTTTTCCTTGCCGGTGAAGTAGCCGAGGTTGGCGCCCAGGGTCCAGTCGCCGATGGGCTGGCTGTGGGTCAGGTTGAAATATTGTTG
>NZ_FOTH01000007.1:188939-189919 GCF_900114515.1 Pseudomonas sp. NFACC46-3 | reverse complement strand
CGATCCGCTGGGTGGCATCAACACCTTGTGGCCGCTGTTCGGCATCTCCAACCAGATGCTGGCCGGTATCGCCCTGATGCTCGCCACCGTGGTACTGATCAAGATGAAGCGCCAGCGCTACGTCTGGGTCACGCTGCTGCCGGCGAGCTGGTTGCTGATCTGCACCACCACCGCGGGCCTGATCAAGCTGTTCGACGCCAACCCGGCGATCGGCTTTTTGGCCCTGGCGCGCAAATACAACGATGCCCTGGCCGCCGGCCAGGTCCTGGCCCCGGCCAAGAGCATCGAGCAGATGCAGCACGTGGTGTTCAACGCCTACACCAACGCAACGCTGACGGTGTTGTTCCTGTTCGTGGTCTTCAGCATCCTGTTCTACGCCCTCAAGGTCGGCATCGCCGCCTGGGGCACCAAAGAACGCACGGATAAAGAAGCGCCATTCCAGGCCGTGCCGGACGCTTGATAGGGGATTGCAACGATGTTCAATGACTTGAGTCGCCTCGGTAAATACCTCGGTCAGGCCGCCCGCCTGATGGTCGGCATGCCCGACTACGACAACTACGTCGAGCACATGCAAACCAAGCACCCGGACAAACCGTTGATGGACTACGAGGCGTTCTTCCGCGAACGCCAGGAGGCCCGTTACGGTGGCAAGGGCGGGCCCAAGTGCTGTTGAGTTGAGCTAAACCCAACCCCCATGTGGGAGCGGGCTTGCTCGCGATGGCGGTGGGTCAGTTACGATCATGTTGACTGACACTCCGCCATCGCGAGCAAGCTCGCTCCCACAGTTGTTTCTGGGGCGCTCAGAATTTGCATACGCCACAGATCCCTTGTGGCGAGGGAGCTTGCTCCCGCTGGCGTGCGAAGCAGGCCCCGGCGGTTCTTCAGGCCGACCGTATCAGCCGGTTTTGCGACTGCTGCGCAGCCGAGCGGGAGCAAGCTCCCTCGCCACAGGGTAGTTGTCTGGCTTGATTGCGCTGTTG